>NZ_FOIU01000003.1:0-300000 GCF_900111495.1 Chryseobacterium wanjuense
TTTTGATAATTTTTTGTTGTGTTGTCATAATACTTAATCTGTTTTAAAGTTATTTAATTTGATTATAACTGTCAGATTAAGTATTGACTAATTCATATAAATAGATATTAAAGTTTGCTCTCTTTATAGGTTCTGATGTTCCTTATTTTACTGTTAAAGCTGATTCCAATTCCATAAATGTCAGGATTATCAATTCTAAACTTTTCTGCATAATCTTTAACTAAAATTTGGTCTAAAGCTTCTTGAGAATCATCAGAATCCTCTGAAAATTTGAATTCCATTATATATATTTTACGACTAAATCGTATAACTGCATCTATCCTTCCAATATTTGTTGATTCCTCCGGAACAATATCAAATCCAAGTAGTTTCAAAATCAAAAAGACATTTGCATGATAATAGCCTTCTGTCTGTTTAACAATCTCGTAAGAAACGTTTGCAAAAATGGATTTTAGATCAGTAATGAAATCGTCTATATTGTGTTTTATTAATTGATATCTCAACTTTTGATATAGTAAAACATTTTCATCCTCTAGATCATAAATTTCAATGGCATATTCAAAAGCTGATAAGATCTTTTCTATATACATCACAAAGCTGGAAATAATCCAATCGGTATCTTCACCGTCATAAAGGCTATCTACAAGATGCCTGTCTCCATTAATGTCATCAATAAATCTTTGTAAATAAAAAAGTAAGTTTTGCGGTGTAGCAAATCTATGAGGTATTAATTGTTCGAAGTTGAGATTTTCCTCAATATTGGAATGAATATTATTCAGAAAATTAAGAATTTCATCTCCCTTTGGAAGCCTATAAATCCCAAATTCTCTCTGTTCGTTTACTGCCCTGTAAAAATCAGTGAACTCAAAAATATTATACGTGAAAAATTTATGTAGATACTGCTCTACCCTTTCAATTTTTGTCATTGGTTTATTAGCTTATTAGTAGATTTAGATTTTACCAGTCCATATTTGCTGCATTGTCAAAGATTCCCTGCAAATGATCACAAAATTTTTCCATTGTGTCATTATCATGCATAGCAGATTCATACATCCCATTGCTTGCATAAGGTAAAATTGTGACCAACCCATGGCCTTGTGTATAGGTGAGAGCCGGTTTTAAATTGGAGCTATTTACATCAGAGATAAAAGATTCTATCAAACCTATCACTTCATGGTCTTTAAATTCCAGTGTACCTCTAAAAGAAAACCTATTTTTGGTCTTATTGAAATCCATTCTTACAGGTACAGCACCTGCACCGGAATGAAAATAGAATGCATTACCTTCTTTTCCAAATGCACCGTGAGCCACAAAGTTCCTAACTTGATTTCTAATTAAAAGTAATTCATCATAATATTCTTTTAGCTTATCGTCAGATATGACCGTATTAAATTTAGTTTTCCATTCAGCATCAATTAATTTTGTAACCTCCTCACCTGTTTTTATCTTTTGTGTAATGACCGCAAGATGAATGAACAAATGTTCTGTCCAGCTAAAAAAGGATTCAATTGTAGAAATTGCTAGCCATCTGACATTTGGTCTTACTTTATGATATTCTTTCGAGGCAAGTATCAAATGATTATCTTTCCAAATACTTTCCTTCGATAATTTACTTAGTTTTTTATTTGCTGCTTTATAAAGCTTCAAAAAATAATTAAACCTTTCAAATAAATATCCATTGTTATTTACAATATTTATTGCAGAATTCCTGATAGCCTCTTCAGCTAAATAATTAAAGTATGGTCTGGAGGATTTTATAGCGCCATTAATTTTCTTAGTAATGATTCGAGCATCCTCTTCATCTTCTTTATTTTGAATAAAAACACCCACTCCCATTTTCCTATGCTCAATTAAAAATGCTTTTCCATTGAAATCAATTGGAATAGACCAAGCAAGCTTCTCGAATCTTCCTGCATCTCTGAAACCTAATAAATTTACAAATAAAAAATAAACTAAGTAGTAATCATGAATCTCTCTTCCTGCATCACTTCTTTCAGCAAAAAATAAAAGTTCTTCGTTTGCTTTTGTATTTACATCGACTGGCTTTATGGGAGATAAAATCTTTAAGGCATTTTCTTTATATTTTTCAATATCCATACTCTATTTTATGTGTAGTTAAGTATTTTCAGCTTTCTGCGATTTTTTATTCTATTGCTACATTTATATAATCAAATTCAAGTTTCAAATTCTGTTTTAAATATTCGATATATTTTATATCATTATCGTTTGCCGGGTACTGTCCCACGATAATATGCTTCCTAGGTCTTTCATCTCTATCATTGAGTGAATAAAGTAATATCTGCCCCAGTGCTTCCTTTACGCATTGAGAAGCATATGATGATGATTTGACCTCATAAAAAGAAACATAATCCGGCTGGATGAGTTTTACATCAATGAAATTCTCCTCAATTAGAACATTTTTCCTACCATACGTGTCGGAGAGTAATTTTACTAATGCTTCCTGAATTTTGTTATGCTTCTGCTGTGCCACGTATGAAGCTCCTCCCTTTCTTACCTGCGTTTCAATATTTCTCGATCCTGTCGCCCTCCTCTTTGTCCTCATTTCTTTTATTCGAATGGTTCTTCCTGCAATTTCAATTTTATCATCTTCAGTACCAAACTCGTCGTATAACTTTCTCATAAAACTATATACATCAAGATCTGCCGGTTTATTCAACATCATTACATTCTGAATGTCTGAAATTTTGGTATTACGATCTGCTTTTAGACCAAAAAAATGTGCTATTTTAAGCAAAACATCACGTTTAAATATTGGGATAAGCCTTTCATTAGAGTACAAAAACGCGACTTTCCATTTAAACAGGTCAGGTAAAAGGATATTATCAATCAGATCAAATTTCCCGCATTCCGAAAATTTTATAATATTAATCAGGTCATTTCTAGTATTCTCAAATGCAGTTTTTCTACTAACCCCATATGCCTTCAGCCAGGAATATTTTTCATCATTTTTATAGTTTTTTGGTCTTTTAGTTAAATCTTTCCTTTCATATATTCCGAATTTAATAGAAGTCATTCCTTTAATGCTTCCAAGTATTCTCGTTCTTGTTTCTATCCACTGACAAAATGTGTCTTTATTTCCAAGCCCTACATATTCTTCCAAAGTCATATCTAAGACATTTTCAACAGTCCATCTTGCTAAAAAGAGATCAAGAAGTTCTTTACATTCCTCTATGTTCATGTTTCTAATTTTAAAATAATGCATCGCTTTAAAACCTAAGAACGTTCCAATCTAAAGTTATATCTTTGTTTTTATTTAATTTTTCTACCTTATTAATTATTGATTTTCGATGGGCAACGCCACACATAAACACTGCCTTGTCAAATTGGTTGGTTTTACAGTATGAATAAATATTGTCAAGCATCTCATCTTCGTACAAATCAATAGAATTGATTGCATCTTTGTTTAATGCGGTATCACTTAAAATAATGTTTTCCAATTTGCGCATATCTTCCTGAAGCTGTATACTTACATCACTATTAAGGAACTGAAAACCATATTTTGCCGATAATACATTAAAGTTTTCTATTTTTCTTTGTAACTCTATATTTTGAGTTGCTATTTCATATTTTTCATTAAATACGTCGGACATTCCACTATCCAGCACAGGAACATATTTAAAGGTAGATTTGTACTGATATTTTTGGATTGCTTCGATCTCAAGTTTATTATGCAAAATCCCAAAGTCGGAAAATAAATGTTCTTGATTGTTCGAATAAGTTTCTCTTAAGGCTTCTAAAAAAATAACTTCAGGATGTATTTGTTCAACTATTTTACAAAGTTCATCAGCATTACACTGTCCATTTTGTTTATGTGTGGTACTGATGTAAATAATTTCATACATATTCTCCAAGGTTATAATAATGTAAATTATATTCTAATTAATAAAAAAAGGCCTCGAATGTCTCGAAGCACTAAACAGCTACTACTTATGAAAGCTATTGCCAACAAAAAGTTAATTTAAAAGAAACTATTTCAAAATATCAGAATTTGATTTGTTTACTTAGAATTCAACAGATTACTGTAAAGATCATTATCAATTGTATATCCTAAATCTTCAAAATGTTTTACATAGTTTTTCGCAGTATCAATTGTATGCATATTCACTTCTGGAAATTTCTTTTGTATTTCTGCAACATTCATTGTAATGTCGTTTTCATAATCTCCCGAAATTCCGATAAAGAATTGGCAGATTTTATTCTTGTTGTCTCTAACGACAATATCATAATTTGGCATATGGATATTTTTTTAGTTATATATCAAACTTAAGAAATATTATAATAAGTCAATTACGGTTTTCCGTAAAAGAGAAAATGTTTAACATGAATTTTTTAAAAATCACAGTTTAGCCGAAGGCAAGAATCTTTATTGTTCCAAGCCTAGTAACGCAAGAAAATCGGTCAACTTTATAGCCTTACCGTCAAAACCACACTTATTGAAAGAATCAATTATATTTTGATCTTCTGTTACTAAAACAACATCCTCACCCTGTGGATTATAAAGAGTTCCAAATATTAAAGAAATATCTAGGATAGTATTCCAGCGTTTATCTTTCAAATCACTAATTGCAATAACTCCGTTTCCGATGTTGTCCAATAATAATTCATTCATTACAAGAGCCGGACAAAAATCTTTCATGAACTTAACAACCGTTCGAAAAAACCCTTCATCCTTTTGATAGGTTTCTTTTACATTAAAATATGCTCGATCAATCATACTTTGTGCAACTAAAAATGACAATTCCCCTTTTCTCAAACTAGCCAAAAATTTTCGCCTTTGTTCTCTCTTGACTTTGCCTTCAAAGTAAGCCCAATCCACATTTCCTTCATTGATAGATTTGATGTAGTTTTCGTAGTTTTGTCTAATCATCTCTTTTTCAAAATCTAATTGATTGCCAACCGCTTCAATGGCATCATCAATATTATCTTCAGGTGTAATTGGATCATTTCCTGCAAGTTTTTGTGCTAGTGTTATCGTTTGGGAATACATTTTCAGAAAATTTTCTTCTTTTCCAAAAAGATAGTTCCCTAGAATTACATCCATTGGCGGAGTAAATTTAACGTGTAAATTATTGTTTGTTTTTTCGGTAGACAAGTTAACTAATAGTGTCAGACCTTTTCTACATTCATCTTTTTCAATTGGATGAGCATCATTATAATGATTTATAAGTTCCATTGCTGGAATTATAGGAAATGTTATAATTATTGATTTATCTTTAGCTGCCTCGATTATTTCTTTTTGTAATGAATCAATTTCCTCTGGGGGTTTTATCTCTAATCAAGTTTCGATAAATGTTTGTATCTAGTATAATTTTCATAGTATATTAATTGTTTTGTTAATTCTAAAATTACAAAATATTACTTTATAACGAGCATACAATGAAAGCATTAAATAAGTGGAGAAGAAGTTATCTTTTACTAATTTACCAAACCTGCTAAAGAAGAACAACATCACTTGGCATTTACTTAAGAATATTAGTATTCCAAACAAAAATTACCTAAAATTTGTATTGAATAAATGTTGATGAAGCCAAAAATTTAGTTAAGATCAGAACTGTCATCTGAATTTAAATAACAGAAAATGAATTTATCCATTAAATAAATCATAACTTTTATTAATTCAGATTTAAATAATACTTTGTATCCGTTAAAAATTTGTTTTTGAGAAAACATACCTTCTTTTGCCAAAGAAAAAACAGTGTAAATAAAATCTGAACAGTTTTTTCTCTCTAATTTAAAAATAAACTTAGAAAAATCCATCTCAAATAATTTTGAAGATGGATTTTTGTTTTAAATATTAAAATTTACATAAAAAAAAACTATAAACCTATGAGTAGTATTTTCTGTTTTAAGAAAATACATAACTTTCATTAGATTATCTATTAATATCAAACTATTAATTAAATCTTCATTAAACAGTAAAAATAGTTGAAGCCAACTAAGATCTAAATATATCTATTTGATTATTACATTTACCAAAAAAAAATTATATTGCAAAAAACTTTACCACTGTAAGTGATTAAAAGTTAAAATTGGAATTACCAATTCTTGTTTAATTTGGCTAAAAACGGATTAAATCATTGACAAAAATATTTTTATAGAAGCTCGTCAAGGTCAGATGACAGGATTATTTAATTCTACAATTCTTTCTAAATCTCCCACCAAATGTTTCGATATATCTTCGGTTATGGGTACAAATTCATTGCAAACCCTCATCCACAAAGGGTTTGCAGTTTTATATTTTTAATTTTCCTTGAGCGTTAAATTTTAACCGTGTAAAAATTCGTGTAAAATGAAAACGTATCACTCCCCCTTAAAAGTATATCCTATGTCGTGGGATAAAAGAAATGCTACCAACTTAAAAAAGATTGGGAAATAAGGTACATTTACTTCTGTGATGAATATCCACAAGGTAAAATTATCAGATTCAAAGGTATAAATCACTGTAAATCCCTTTCTGAAAAGCAGGATCACACTAGAATGTTAATGGAAAATGAAATTCTAGCACTATCTTGTAGAATTAATGATTGACGTTTATGCAGGTGATAATCTGTGGGATTTTAAATAAAGGGCAGTACGGTTCAGATAGGGAAAAAGAAGAATCAGCAACAGAAATGCTGCCAGTAGCCATATCATCATTTCATAATAATCCATGGCAAAACTTACATGATTCTGGACATTCATTCTTCCCACCAACAGTTTATTGGAAGCCTTTACAGCATGGTCTTCAAGCATTCCTCCGGCCGAAAGCTTAGAGCCTGTTTATGAACAAAGTCTTTTACAAAAGGATCCACAGCACTCAAGTGATCCTGAAAAGCATTGTAATGACTGCTCTTTTCATAAAGTTCAAAAAAATTGATCAGCGCTATACTGATACAAAATTCAAAATATCGTATTGCCGTTGCCGAAGAGCCGATGGACGCCGGAACTAATGATATGATAAAAATAATAGATGCTTACCAAACCTTTTCATGATCTTTATCAAGCCTCATTAAAATAAAAGAGTTTTTTATCTTTTATTAAAAATAAATTTATATATTTGCCCTATAAAATCAGTTACAATGTTTTCCAAAACCTGCGAGTATGCTTTAAGAGCTTTAATTTATATTGCCCAGCAGTCTAAAAATGACAGCAGGGTCGGAATTAAAGACATTTCAAAGAGCATTAATTCTCCTGAGCATTTTATCGCGAAAATCCTTCAGGATCTGAGCAGAAAAGGATTTGTACAATCTGCAAAGGGACCGAATGGAGGTTTCTATATGGATGAGAAAAACCTGGGCACCAATATTGCTGATATTGTTAGGGAAATTGACGGTGATAAACTGTTTTCCGGATGCGGACTCGGGCTCGATCAATGCTCTGAAATTCATCCCTGTCCTCTCCATAACCAGTTTAAAAGTATCAGACAGGATCTTCGCATTATGCTTGAAACATCCAAAGTACAAATGTTTGTAGATAACCTGGATTTAAAATTGACCTACCTTAAGGCATAAAAAAATTTAAATCAATAAAAGATAAAAAGGTATTAATATATTAAATAATCCAAAAAAATGAAACTCTATCTTAAAAACCCTGTTATACTCATGTTATTCTGCCTTATGGCAGGAATGTTTATAACAGTAAGCTTTGTAGAAACTCCTCTGAAGTTTCAGGTAGAGGGAATAACACTTTCAACAGCTTTGGGGTTGGGGAAACTGATGTTCGGAATCTCTACAAAAATACAGGCCCTATTTCTGACCCTGATTCTGATCTTCATGACAATCAGCCAGAGCCACTATACAAAATTGGATTTTACAATCACCATTGTTTTACTTTCTATCCTGGTCTTAGAACAGTTTTGGATGCTTCCGGTTTTAGATGAACGGGCAGATCTCATTTCGTCCGGTAAGCCACTGGCTCCTACTCCGCTGCATGATTATTTTATTTATGCCGAAACAGCAAAAGCCATCATTCTGATCCTGGCTGTTGTATTACAATTTAGAACCCAACCCAATGAAAACAGATCCTATTGAAAAAATGTCCGCCCACTGGCTGCTGGCCAAGATCGGTAAAAAAGTCCTTCGTCCGGGAGGTTTAGCGCTTACCCTAGAGATGCTGGCTATGCTGAATATTACCCCCGATGATCGTGTAGTCGAATTTGCTCCGGGTCTTGGTTTTACCGCAAAACTCACTCTGGAAAAAAATCCGGCATCTTATATAGGCATTGATGCCGAACAGGAGTCTGTAAACCTGTTGAAAAAGAATTTCAAACATACTTCTGCACAATTTCAACTGGGAAATGCGGCACAGAGTTCACTAGCTGATCAATCCGCCGATAAAGTATATGGTGAAGCTATGCTGAGCATGCATGCCGATCACAGAAAATCTGAGATTATTCAGAAAGCTTCAAGAATCCTGAGACCTAAGGGCTTTTATGCCATCCATGAGCTGGCCCTCGCTCCTGACAGTCTGGATGAAAATGTAAAATTACAGATTCAGAAGGAGCTCGCTTTAACCCTGAAGGTAAATACCCGCCCACTCACCATTCCTGAATGGACTCATTTACTGGAAAAAGAGGGATTTAAGGTTTTAAAAACAGAAACAGCACCGATGCACCTGTTGGAAATTAAAAGAATAATCAGCGATGAAGGCTTTTCCGGATTCCTGAAAATCGCGGGAAATGTAGTCATGCAGCCTAAAATCCGTTGCAGGATAATGCAAATGAGAAAAACATTCAAAAAATTTGAGAACAACCTTTGTGCGGTGTCCATTCTTGCACAAAAAGTATAAATCATTATCAATTATTATGAAAGCACAACTTATAAATATAGCAATGATTTTGAGCGTATTAGCAATAAACTTATCATGCTCTGACAAAAGCGGAACAACTCCTATACCAGTACCTGGACCTTCCACAGGACAGGCGCCGTCTCAACCTGTCAGTACCCTCGAACCGGCTGTTGCCCCAAACACTTCCGGTGATCCCGGCCTTACATTGATTAAAAGAGCTGATTGCCTTGCCTGTCATAAAATAGATGCCAAATTAATCGGGCCTTCTTACCAGGATGTAGCTGTAAAATACACCGAAAAAGATATTGATCAGCTGGCTCAGAAAATCATTGACGGAGGAAAAGGCAACTGGGGGGATATTCCGATGACGCCTCATGAAGGATTAAGCAAAGACGACGCTCAACAGATGGTAAAGTACATTCTTTCGCTCAAAAAGTAATCAAAAAAATTTAAAATAATAAAAGACAAAAAAGTATTATATTATGAATACAAGAACAGATTTAATAGGAAATATGGTAGCAGAAGACTTCAGAACCGCTGCTATCTTTAAAAGACACGGAATCGATTTCTGCTGCAAAGGCGGAAGAACGATAGAAGAGGCCTGCAGCAACAAGAAACTCGATCCTGAAAAAATTTATGCAGAACTGGAGGCAATCCCAAAAAACGAAGGCTCTTCCATCGATTTCAACAGCTGGCCACTGGACCTTCTGGCAGATTATATTGAGAAAACGCACCATCGTTATGTAGAAGAGAAAACTCCTGTCTTGCAGGCCTTCCTGGATAAACTATGTAAAGTTCACGGGGGCAGGCATCCTGAATTATTCGAGATCAACACCTTATTTAATGAATCAGCCCACGACCTGGCCGCTCATATGAAAAAAGAAGAGCTTATTCTGTTTCCTTTTGTAAGAAATATGATTAAAGCTAAAATATCAGGCAGCCATCTGTCACAACCAGCGTTCGGCACCGTGGAAAACCCGGTGAATATGATGCAGCATGAGCATACTGTGGAAGGAGAACGCTTCAGAAAAATAGCGGAGATCACAGATGAATATCTTCCCCCTGCCGATGCCTGCAACACATACAAAGTAGCCTTTGCCATGCTCCAGGATTTTGAAAATGATCTGCACAAGCATATTCATCTGGAAAACAATATTCTTTTCCCAAAGGCCATTCAGCTGGAAAAAGAATTTACTGTTGAATCTTAAAAACTTCTCCGAATGACACCTAAAAAACTTTGGATAGGACTTGCTATTGTGATGATTGCCTCATTTGCAGTTCTTATATTTTACGGAACCGAAATCTATAGAAAAGTTCCTCCGATTCCGGATCAAATAGTAAGTGCGGACGGTACAGTGATTGCCACGGGGCAGGACATTAAAGATGGTCAGAATGTATGGCAGTCTATTGGAGGACAGACCGTGGGAAGCATCTGGGGACATGGCGCTTATATTGCCCCTGACTGGACTGCCGATTATCTTCATCGGGAAGCGGTTCTTCTGCTTGACGAACTGGCCAAAAAGGAAGGTAAGACATACAAAGAACTTCCTGATGATGAACAGGCAAAGTATCAGGTACTGCTGAAAAAGGAGCTCCGTACCAATACTTTCAATAAAAATAAAAATGAGATCGTCTTTTCTCCTGAAAGAGCAAAAGTACAAAAGCAACTTTCTCAATACTACTCCAGATTATTCATGAATGATCCTTCCATGTCGGAACTGCGTGATCAGTATGCCATTCCCAAAAATACCATCAAAGATCGCGGAAGGATGGCCAGAATGAATGCCTTTTTTGCATGGAGTACCTGGGTTTGCATCACAGAAAGACCCGGAGATGATGTCACCTATACCAACAACTGGCCTCATGATGAGGCTGTAGGAAATGTTCCACCTCCATCGCTTCACCTGTGGTCAGGATTCAGTGTATTGTTACTGTTGGCTTGTGTTGGACTTCTGGTATTTTATCACGCAAGGAATAAAGAGGAAGAAATCAACGAAGCGCTTCCTCTTGAAGATCCTCTGCGGAATATGAAGCCTACTCCATCTATGAAAGCTACTTTAAAATATATCTGGGTGGTTGCCTTACTAATCCTAGTTCAGATGCTTGCCGGAGTCATTACAGCCCATTATGGAGTCGAAGGAAGTGGTTTCTACGGCATTCCTTTAGATCAGTTTCTTCCTCAATCTGTTTCCAGAAGCTGGCATGTCCAACTGGCAATATTCTGGATTGCTACCTCATGGCTGGCTACGGGATTGTATATAGCACCAGCGGTTTCAGGATATGAGCCCAAATATCAGAAATTGGGTGTCAATGTATTGTTTGGAGCGTTACTGATCGTTGTGTTAGGATCTTTAACCGGGCAATGGCTGGGAGTGATGCAAAAATTAGGGTTGGTAGATAACTTTTTATGGGGACATCAGGGATATGAGTATGTAGAACTGGGGAGAATCTGGCAGATTTTATTGCTGATCGGGCTGATTCTCTGGCTGATTTTGATGGTAAGAGCATTACTTCCTGCTTTAAGACGTAAAGACGGAGACCGCCACTTACTCCTTTTGTTTACTCTTTCTTCTGTAGCAATTGCCATGTTCTATGGCGCCGGTCTGATGTATGGAAGGCAAACTCATATGGCTATTGCCGAATATTGGAGATGGTGGGTTGTACACCTTTGGGTAGAAGGTTTCTTTGAAGTTTTTGCTACCGTAGTGGCGGCATTCTTATTTACAAGATTGGGATTATTACGCCTGAAATCCGCTACCAATGCCGTATTATTTTCTACTATTATTTTCCTTGGCGGAGGTATTTTAGGTACTTTCCATCACCTGTATTTCAGCGCTACGCCTACTGCTGTGCTTGCTTTGGGGGCTACCTTCAGTGCATTGGAAATTGTACCTCTTGTCCTGATTGGTTATGAAGCCTATCAGAATTATCAGCTCAGCAAATCTACAAAATGGATTCAGGCTTACAAATGGCCAATATATTGTTTTATCGCCATGTGCTTCTGGAATTTCCTAGGAGCAGGAATCTTCGGATTTGCCATCAATCCTCCGATTGCCCTGTATTATATCCAAGGATTAAACACAACGGCCGTTCATGGCCATGCTGCCCTGTTCGGCGTATATGGAATTTTAGGAATCGGATTAATGATGTTTGTCCTCAGAGGTCTGTACCCGGACCGCCAATGGAATGACAAATTAATTGGTTGGGCTTTCTGGCTGACCAATATCGGATTATTGGTTATGGTGACGATAAGCCTTCTTCCTATAGGTATTATGCAATCGGTAGCCTCTATTAAAGAAGGATACTGGTATGCCCGTTCCGCAGAATTTATGCAGACGGATATCATGCATTTCTTAAGATGGATGCGGGTTCCCGGGGATATTTTACTAGCTGCCGGAGAATTTTTGCTGGTTGTTTTTATCATCGGGTTAAAATTCGGCTGGTCACTGAAAGAAAAACGATAATATAATCTTTACTTTAAACCTCATAAGTTTCTGAAATCTATGAGGTTTAGTTTTCTTTTTTATTTTAATTAAAAAATCATGAAACGTAACCAAAATATAATTCTTCTTTCACGGGATCATCATTTCGGATTGCTTTGCAGCTGGAAAATCAGACAAGGACTGAAGAAGGAAATTGAAACGGACAGAATTAAAAAGTATATTCTTCACTTCTGGCACAATTATCTGGAAGAACATTTCAGAGAAGAAGAACAGATCCTTTGTGCTTATCTTGAGGATGAATATACTGAACGCATCCGGTCAGAACATGCTCAGATAAAGGTACTGGCTTCTCAAATCGAACACTCGGAAGATACCCGTCTGCTTTCTGATTTTGCGGAACTTCTTGAACAACATATCCGTTTTGAAGAACGGAACTGGTTTCCCCATTTGGAGGAAAAACTTAACAATGCTGTTCTGAACTGGATCGGAAAAGAACTGGATCATATTCACCCTGAGAAAAAAGAGGTGTATGCTGATGAGTTCTGGAAATAACTTCTATTAATATTATATCTTTAAACTATAATTCCGGAAAAAGTTTTAAAGCAGTATGGATGCATTATTGAGGTAATGGTATTTATTTGAACTGCTTTCTAAAAGTGATGGGTGAGACCCAGCGCTTTTTGTAAAAAAACGGATAAAATAGGCATCATCCTTGTAATTCAGATTATAGCAATTTCTTTACGGTAATTGAGATGTGAGCCAGAAACCTTTTACTTTCAAGAATAATATGATTTTTTATAATTTCATTGGGAGTTTCCTTACTGACAAATCCTATTTTTTACTTAAGTTTTTAAGAGTAATGAAAAGCAGGTCTGCATAATCAGCAACTGTATGGAGTTCTTTGCTTCTCGATCAGCTTACTGAACTTTCTCAAAAACTGTACATTTGCCTGCTGCTCAACATCAACCAATTGATGCCGCTCCTTTCAAATTCTTGTAGATTTCAATATAATCATTTTTAAAAGTATTCACAACACTTCCTCCGTATTTGAATCTTCAAGCTCCATTTCAGACTAGATTTCCCCTATGATCCTTTGGATGTCAGCAGACTGCTCTTGATTCAAATTAATAGATGGGATTTCAAAGACATTATTGTATAATATTCCATCACAGGCTACTTCCTGGTCATGGATTTCTACACAGTAAAAGTCTTTATTAAAATTCATGAGTTGCCCTCCAATTGTTTCGAAAGGTTTTAATACCACATTTGGATTGATAAATAACAACGAATCAGTTTGCATTTATATTTCTTGAAAATCAACCTGTATGATAGCATTTTCAGGAATAAAAAGAATTTTGATATGATCAGCCTATGGCTGTCAATAATTGGTCTCCTAAAAATGATTGCTAAATTCTACGTTGCCAAATTGTTTGTAAGAAAATTCTTTGATCATTTAATAGCTAAAAAACAATGGTAATTATAATTCCCAAAAATTGAGTCTTCCGTTACTCTCGTTAATTCTTCCAAGGATTTCATTCCTCTGTACGAGTTTCCTTTTAAATTTAATTTTGGAAACCATACCGAAACGATATAATGTTTAAGCATGTTGCTACAATTTCGCTCCGTACGCCACTTTTTCCAGGCAAACCAACTCGGAAGGCAAATTCTCCTGATTCGTCATAAAACCCGCATGTTTGCATAAATTATTTGTTTAATTTACACACTTTTAAGAAAAGAAAACAGACATTATTAGCTTTTAATATCATATGAATATACATTATAGGGTATAATTCTCCTAGCTAAGTTTTGCGAAGCCCAACATCCTAATAATACTGGAAAGAATAACACATATCCGTTAGGTGCTAGATTACACACCAGGAAAAGTGCAGTTAAAGGAGCATAAATAGATGCTGATAAAGTAGCGGCAGCCCCAACCAACACAAAATTTACATAAATTAAAGATGTTCCAAAAAAAGTATTGCAAAAAAGAGCAAAGGTAAGTCCCAAGAATGCACCTGCAACAATACTAGGCGCAAAAACACCACCATCTCCTCCAGCGCCAAGAGTTAGAGCAGAAGCTAATGGTTTTAATAAAATTAGAAAAAGAAGAAAAAGAAAGGAGTAACTCTTGGGATGGTTGAGAATTTCCGATAATGAATGATAACTATCGCCATACAAAAACGGAAAACAAAATATTAGCCCACCTACAATTAAAGCTCCTAAATTTACCCTCAAAAAATTATTGGAAATTCCTGAAAAAAAATCTTTAATCTTAATAACTAAAACTGTAAAATAAACAGATAAAACACCTCCTAATAAACTTAAGATTACAAAAAACGGAAGCGCAGTCCATTTCCATCCAGTAATTTCAAAAGAGAGTAATGGTTCACTTTTTATAAAACAAAGAAAAATAGCGGAAATGATAGCAGATGCAGTACAGCTTATAAAAAGTGTTTTATTAAACTTTCTTGCAATTACTTCCATAGCAAAAAGCCACCCAGCAATTGGACTTCCAAATAAAATACTTACCCCAGCAACAACCCCAGCACTAATAAGTTCCAATTTATAAATATTTGCAGAAAAATGTTTTTCGTATATCGTATTTCCTAGAGTTGCTGTTGCAACGACCGTAGATACTTCAATTCCTGTGGAACCGCCGAAGATTACAGTAAGAAATCCATTAAAATAATGTGATGGAATCTTGAAAAGAGGTAGATGATTTTTTCTTTGATCAAGAGTTTTGTAAATTTCGGTGATTCCTTTATTTTTTCTATTCAAAAAAAAGTATTTTCTTAAAAAGTAGATTGCTGTAATCCCAATCGTTGGCAGAAAAATAAAAATTAAGGTATTTTCTTCTTCTGCAAAATGAAATATGAGCTTTTGAAAATATTCAGTAATTAACTTTAATGAGTATCCTAGAAAAGAAGCGCAGATACTTATTATGATAGAAATTAAAATTAATCTGAAATAATGGTGTCTTTGTATGCTTTTTCTTTTCATTACCAATATAAATTCAATTTTTTCACAAAATTAGGTGCTGGATAGATGGATTCAAAAAGAAATCTATCATATTTTATCATTTAAAATCAAATTTTCTAAATATTTTTTTAAAATCAAAGGATGGCAATGCTGCTCATCTTTAGCACCATAGACCAAAGTGATGATATCTTGTTTTTTATTTCGATTTAGAAATTCTTTTCCGGGATCTTTTTCTTTGAGCTCGATTTCGTATTTTTCTGAAAAGCTCTTCCAAAGTTTTGGATCGTGATGAAACCACTTTCGGAGTTCCGTGGAAGGAGCAAGCTCTTTATTCCATTCCTCTATATGGGCATTTTCTCTAGAGATTCCTCGAGGCCATAACCTATCAACTAATACACGGTATCCATCTGTAGGGGAATAAGTTTCATAGATTCTTTTAAGTTTTATTTTCATTCAATGTATTATTAATGTTAGGTAGATTTTAAAATTATCATAAAATTTCTTTCTTGAGAAGACTAATAAAATTGGACAAATACAATTATCTAAAGACTAAAATTTGTAACAATATAAAAAGCGGCCCAAGCTATAAATACCAAAGCAATAACCCAAACCCAAACTGGAATCGTTCGTGGATTTTCACTTCCTTTTATAATGAAACTTTGATTTCTACCTGTATCATATGCATTGAGCATTAATGGCAATGTCCCGTTGACAGTTTCATTGTCAGATAACCCCTCCATATGAATAATCGGTCCATTGCGCACATTAAAATGTATGATTTTCAGACCTTCTTTATTATCAAATCTGCTAATAATTTTTAAAGTATGTTCTCCGTCCGACAATTTCGTAGTATCGAGATTGAAAACAATAGGAGTCTGAAGTTCTGCAATAGGATTCGATTCCTCATCTATATATATAAAGACTATGGCATTATGTTTAGACATTTTCTAAGATTTAAAAATCCAATATATTATTTTTGATATGCTTTTTGTTATTCTCGTTTGGTTTGATTAAAAATTTGAAAGAATAAAAAAATGTTCCTAGGGTAATTATTGCAATAATTATTACAATAGCCCAATCCCAGTTTGATTCCGGGCCAGTACCATGTGTAAAATCCTGTGTTATTTTGGGTTGCTGAAGCTTACACGCATCGCAAGCCTGAAAATATCCAGTCCAAAAGACAAAAACAGGAAATATAAGCTTTAATTTTTTCATTTTATTTTATTTTATTTTATTTTATTTTATTTTATCCATGATTATTTTTATTTCCTCAACTGTTACTTTCTTCCCATTATTTCCCCAGCTTGTCCTTTCATGGTTAATGAGAGCAGTCACATCTTCAGGTTTGAAATTAGCATTGGTTCCTACCGCTGGCATTTCTCCAAATTGAGGAGCCAGACCATTATATCCTTTCATAATAATCGTAACATAGAGTTCCAGATTATCTCCTAACACTACTTTGTCGCCTTTCAATGGTGGAAATGCTCCTGGAACTCCTTCCCCAGTTGCTTGGTGACAGGTAGCGCAATTGGCTATGAATAAAGCTTCTCCATCAGGAAGATTATCTCCTCCTGCATTTCCTTCAGCTTTTTTCTCTTCTTTTTTGTATAGAAATTCTCTTGCAGGAATACTCTTTGGAAGTTCGGTCTGTTTAAGACTGAGAAGATATGCAACAAGATCACTGGCATCTTTTGATGGAACAATTTTTCCTTTAATTCCTTTTTTAAATGCATCAGGAAGACTTATTTCCTTATCTCCAGGATCAAGCTGATCTTTAACTATAAATAGCCATTTATAAGAAGGCATTATAGATTGAGGAACTACAGCTCTGGGATTGAACAGATGAGAGTATTGCCAATCTTTACTGGATTGCCGGGCTCCAATATTGGTAAGGTCGGGACCTGTTCTTTCTGTTCCCATGAGGGTAGCAGTATTCTGAAAAAGATTGATCCTTTTGTTTCTGGCATAATCTACAGCCAGGCTTGGACGGTTACCGAATACCTGATCCATGTCTACATTACGAACCTGCTGGGTATGACATGCTACGCAGCCTTCACGGATATAAATTGATTTCCCACGGCTTTCTTCTTCTGTAAATGGTTTACTTCCTTGTAAAGGTTGATATACTTTTTGGTTATTCAACGCAGGAAATATGCATATAAATAGGGTCAGAAAAAGGAAAAACGCCAATGCTGAGGAAAAAAGTTTCTTATGGTCACTAAAAAAATCCATTATGCTTTTACTTGTTTATTGTGAATGATTTCTAAAATATCGCCTGGTGTCTGAGGTAGTTTTATTTCTTTTTTGGGCTTTATCATTCTGTAAAAATTATATGCGAAGATGATATGTGACAACCACATCATTGTTCCTCCGATTGCTCTCCACAACCAAAAGGGTATCATATGTACAACCCCTTCAATAAATGGTTTCTTCTCAATCCACATCACTCCTTTTTCTGTAGAACCTATCATTAATGAAACGGTATATACTAAAACACCAACCAAAGCTAACCAAAAATGTAATCCTACAGTAATACTTGGTGGTTCATAAGAAGTAAGTCTCGGTACTAAGGTATAAGTGAAAGACCATAGCATGAACGTAATAATCCCATACATCGTTAAATGCGAATGGGCTACTGTAAAATCAGTAAAATGCCATAATAAGTTGGTTGTTCTAAACGCCTCTGCTGTACCTTGTAGTGAGCCTGTAAAATAAAAAATAATAGAAACTACATAAAAAGGTAACACATAGCTCAATTTAAGGCGATGCCAAGATCCTCGAATAGTCATCATAAAATTAATGCTCCCTGCAGCTACGGGAATCACCATTCCCACGCTCGCAACAATAGCAATGGTTTGCATCCACCAAGGAATGGCACTAAAAATAAAGTGATGAGTTCCAATAAGAGTATAAAATAAAATCTGTGTCCAAAACGCAAGTATACTCAAACTATAAGAATACACCGGACTGTTCAACTCTTGTGGAAGAAAATAATACATTAATCCCAAATTGAAAAACATAAACCACATCCCCACTCCCTGATGCATAAAATAACCCTGCGTTATGGTTTCTCCCAAACCGTCTTGCCAAAATGGAAGATAAGCAACCACCAATATGACTACAACAAACATCATAGCCGAGACTACATACCAATTGGAAACATAGATTTCTTCTGTTTTTCGGAACGCGATCGTATTGATATGATTATAAATACTAATTATAATTCCTGTAGCAAAAAGTAACATAACTGGCCAGATATATTCCCTGTACTCTCCGCCACTATTATTGATTCCCGCCATTAAGCAAACGCTACCAAGAAATACAGCAGAATTCATTAATATTAAAGTCACATATCCTATCTTAAGATTGAAAATTTTTGTATTTCCCACCCTTGGAATGACATAATATGAGAAACCTACCATTGCCATAGATGCCCATCCCCAAAAAACCATATTGGTATGTACGGGTCTAAGCCTTCCGAAACTCAACCAGCTGATATGGTCAGCATCCGGAGCGACAAATTTTATTCCAAGATATTCACCAACCGTGGTTCCCATAAAAAGCCAGAATACACTAGTGCCAAGAAACCAAAGGATTAATTTTTTTTCCTCATCCGGAATTTTAATATTCCTTCCCTCCTCTCTTTTGGTTTGCAGAAAACGGATTTCATGAATTTCATTTGCTTGGTCTATTAACCCACGCGGGTCTTTTACTTGCTTATTTGCGGAAAGTTCGTTTCCTGAAAGTTGGAATTCAAGTTCTTTTTTTCGTTCCTCCAACGCAGAAATTTCGCCTGGCTGCAGATGACTCAGATGCTCATATATCCTTTTAAGTTCTTTTTTTTTCAATGTATCAGAAATCATCCGATTTACTCTTATTAAAATAAGAATAAGTGCAAAAATGATGGGAATCAAAAAAAGAACAATTGTAATTTGTAAACCAGGCTCATTAAGAAGTTCGTTCATAGTATAAGTTTTAAGAAACAACTTTATTTACTTAAAACTACTTTGAATGCTTAATTTTCTATTATGATTGAAATCACAACTGGTTAGTTTATTTAATAGTAAATTAATCCTTTTTTTATCTTCAGCAGATTATTTTTTTCCATTAATTTAATAGTTCGTATAACAGTTTCTACACGCAATCCGGTTAGATTTGCCATCTGTTGGCGGGTTAACGGAACAATATATTCGGAATTTAAACCATTTTCTATGCAATAGATATTCTTAAAATAATTCATTAAAGTTTTAAGTCTCGTAGTAGGGTCATTAGAAAATATATGTTGAGACATGATCATTTTATAATATAACCTGCGTGAAAGGCTTTTGTTAATTTCTATCGCATATTTAGGATATTCAGTCAACAGTTTAAAAAAATCTTTGGAAGAAATCTGTATAATATCACAATCTGTTAAGGCTATGGCATTAGTTGGATACTTTTCATTAATAAATAATAAGACTTCGCCAAATCCTTGTGGTGCATTGATAATATTCTGAATGAATTCTTTTCCATCTTCACTGTAATTATTAAGCTTGACCGTTCCTGATATAATTTGAAAATAACTCTTACAGGTTGAATTTTCCTCATAGATAAAATCTCCACTACTATACTGCGTGATATTGTAATTATAATCTTTTATATGTTTTTCAGAAATCATTTCTATTAATCGTAATTTATTAAATTTATAATACTATTGAATGATTTTTAATACTTATTATAATATTGCTTTCGGAAGGCCTCGGGGGTAAATGATGTATATTTTTTAAAAAATTTTACAAAGTAAGACGGGTCTGAATAATTTAATGCTTCAGCAATATTTGTAATTGATAAATCAAAATTCACCAAAAGTCTTTTAGCTTCCAGAATAATCCTATTTCTAATAATTTCACCAGCTGATAGGTTAATTTGTTGCTTACATATAAAGTTCAATTGGTTAGGTGTTATATTTAGAGAAGTTGCATAATCTTTGGGTAATTTATATTGATGAAAATTAGTTTCTAAAATCTCTATAAACTGCTTTAATATTAAAGAATTATAATTCGTGTCAATAAATATAGTTTTGGAGATAGTATCTTTTCCAGCAAGTGCACAAATTTGAAGTATTAAGGATGCAATCATTATTTGTGACCAAGATTGAATGTCTGTCATTTCTTCAATAATATCTTCAAAACAAACTTTCAACTTACGTTGGTTTTCCTTTGAAATATTTACCATCTGGTCACTTTCAAATAAATTAAAAAATGGAAATTGATCAATTAACGAAGAATTGATCTTCAACTGATCAAAAAAAGTAGTGGAAAAATTAATTACATAACCTTCTGCATTTTCATCCAATCTCCAACTATGAACCTGTCCCGGACGCATAAAAAAAATCTTTTCTGGAGCAACGTCGTATGTTTTGAAGTCGATTAAATTTTCACCATATCCTTTTACAAAATAGGTAACATGATAAAAAGAATGGCGATGAACTTTTGTTGTTCCAGGATTTTGATCTAAAAATTCTGAAAATCTATCAATGGTAAATACTTCATTAATTGAATTACACGTCGACAGACCTTCAATTTCAAATGTTGGATAAACCTCCTTCATACTTTATTGCTGTAATATTTTAATCATCATAAAAATAGCTATTTTTTCGATGATTAACACCATAAATAAATGATAGTGGTATATTAACTTTGAACATAATGGAAACACAGAAATTTTACTATGATAACACCATAGTACGTGCATTTTTATATGCAACAATAGTTTTTGCCTTAATAGGATTCGTCTTTGGACTGACTGCGGCTCTGCTTTTGTTTTACCCTGAACTGCCTGAATTCATTTTTGGGACAGATGACCAATCTATCCATATCTTGAGAGACGGAGGTATCCAAGCATTGATAGATACTAATGGAGCCTTCGGATTTGGTAGAATAAGAATGTTGCATACAAATACTGTAATCTTTGCATTTGTTTGTAACAGCTTTTTTATTGGGGTATACTACTCTGTACCTCGCCTTTTAAAAACAGAAATGTTTAACAAAACATTAAGTTGGATTCATTTTTGGACGTGGCAGTTAATGGTCGTAGTAACCTTTATTACTTTCTTCATGGGAATCAATACATCAAAGGAATATGCGGAACATGAATGGCCAATCGACATACTTCTTACTTTTTCATGGGTAATTTTTGGACTTAATATGTTCGGAACCATCACAAAAAGAAGAGTTAGACATCTATATGTTGCAATTTGGTTTTATTTGGGAACTTGGATTGCAGTAGCAATGCTTTACATATTCAATAACCTTGAAGTTCCCTTATCATTTACGGGGTGGAAATCATATTCTGCGTATGCTGGAGTAAAAGATGCTATTGTACAATGGTGGTATGGTCACAACGCAGTTGCATTTATTTTAACCACTCCAATTTTGGGATTAATGTATTATTTTCTTCCAAAAGCAGCCGAACGGCCTGTTTTTTCGTATAAGCTCTCAATTATTCATTTCTGGTCGTTAATTTTTGTGTATATCTGGGCAGGACCACATCATCTTCAATATACAGCAATACCAGCATGGGCACAAGCTGTAGGTACTGGTTTTTCAATTATGCTGATTGCCCCATCATGGGGAGGAATGCTGAATGGACTATTGACTCTGAGAGGATCTTGGGATAAAGTACGAGAAAATCCTATTTTAAAATTCTTTGTCGTTGCAGTTACTTGTTATGGTATGGCAACTTTTGAGGGACCACTACTGGCGACTAAAAACATCAACAAAATTGGTCACTTTACCGATTGGGTGATAGGTCATGTTCACCTTGGAGCATTAGGATGGAATGGTTTTATGGCTTTTGGAATGATCTACTACCTTATTCCAATCCTATGGAGAACAAAAATATGGTCTGTTAAGCTGGCGAACTGGCATTTCTGGTTGGGAACTTTGGGAATTATTTTCTACGCAGTACCAATGTATATTTCAGGATTTACACAAGGATTAATGTGGAAACAATTTAACCCAGACGGGACATTATTATGGAAGAACTGGTTAGATACAGTAACAGCAATTATCCCTTATTTTAAAATGAGATTTTTAGGTGGGTTATTTTACTTTTCAGGTGCTATCTTAATGGTCATTAACCTTGCGGCTACTATTAGAAAAGGCTCTTTCCAAAAAGAAGTACCGGCAGAAGCACCAGCCTTAGCTAATATTAATAATAAAAGAAAAGAAGGAGAAGGTATACATCTTTGGTTGGAAAGATTGCCCGTCTTATTCACAGTGCTATCTTTTATTGCAGTCTCAGTTGGAGGGGCTGTAGAAATTATACCAACTTTAATGCTTAAACAAAATGTACCGACAATTTCAGCTGTAAAACCATATTCTCCTTTAGAATTAGAAGGTAGAGATTTATACATCCGCGAAGGCTGTAATGCCTGTCACTCTCAAATTGTAAGACCATTCCGAGATGAGATTGTAAGATTTAACGGCAAAAACGGCCAGTATTCTAAGGCAGGGGAATTTGTTTATGACAGACCATTCCTTTGGGGGTCAAAAAGAACAGGGCCAGATTTACATAGAGAAGGTGGTAAAAACCCAAGTTCTTGGCATTATAAACATATGTATAATCCTAGGTCCACATCGGCCGGTTCTATTATGCCTCGTTATCCATGGCTAATAGCCAATAATTTAGACCGATCTAAAATGATCGATAAGCTAAAATTCATGAAAAATACATTTGATGTACCTTACACAAAAGCCCAAATTGATTCAGCTGATAAATGGGCCGACAATCAGGCATCTATAATAGTGAAAGACATTTTTTCGGAGGCTACAGACTTGAAAGAAGCCTACGCCAAAAGGCCACAAGGTGAACTAGAAAAGAAAGAAATTATAGCCCTTATAGCCTATCTGCAAAGATTAGGTACAGATATAAAAACAAGCGATATAAAAACAGCTGGTAACAATTAAATATACATGAAATGATTCCTCAAAACTTTAAAGACATTTTAGCAAATACTGATTATGCAGGATTTTATCAAACGTTATCCATGATTATTTTTTTATTATTTTTCGTTATTCTCATACTTTATGTTTTCACAAGACCAAAAAAATTCTATCATGAAGCAGAGCGTGCTCCCCTCCGTGATGATCAATAAAAATTACAATTTATATATACTAACACTGAAATGTCAGAAATAAATGAAGAAGTCGTTCGCGGCGGACAGGGGCAAGTTTTAAACCCTGAGACCTATAGAGATTCTATAGGAACAATGGAACAATCAGGGAAGAGAAAATGGGTTTTTCCCAAAAAACCAAAGGGTAAATACACTAATTACAGAGATTTAGTAAGTTATACTCTTTTGATTATATACTTTGTCATTCCATTTATTAAAATTAATGGAAACCCTTTCTTTTTGTTAAATGTCATTAATGGAGAATATTTTATTGCGGGGCAACCTTTCTATCCGCAGGATTTTTTTATTCTTACCCTAGGTGCTATTGCTTCTCTTATTTTCATTATTGTTTTTACTATTGCCTTTGGAAGAATTTTTTGTGGTTGGATATGCCCTCAAACAATTTTTATGGAATCGGTCTTTCGAAAAATAGAGTTTTGGATTGAGGGTGATCGCAATAAACAAATGAGACTTGAACGCCAGGAGTGGAATACTGAAAAAATTTGGAAAAGGACTCTAAAGTGGTCTATTTATATTATCATTTCTCTCATCATCACTCACGTTATGTTTATGTATATTGTTGGTTACGAAAAAGTGTTTAAAATTATCTCAGAAGGACCATTTGAGAACATCACCAACTTTATTGTTATGATTCTTTTTACAGCCACTTTTTATTTTGTATTTGCATGGTTTCGAGAGCAGGTTTGCACACTGGTTTGTCCATATGGAAGGTTACAAGGTGTACTAATTGATAAGGAAACTATTAATGTATTTTATGATTTCAAAAGAGGTGAAAACCGCTCTAAATGGAGAAATGGGGAAGACAGAAAAGTTACAGGAAAAGGTGATTGTATCGATTGTTATCAATGTGTTTCAGTTTGTCCTACCGGAATCGATATTAGAGACGGACAGCAATTGGAATGCGTAAATTGTACTGCATGCATAGATGCATGTGACGAAATAATGGAAAAAGTAGGTTTGCCCAAAGGTTTGATCAGATACGCATCAGAAAGAGAGATTGAGACCGGGACTCCTTATAAGTTTACTAGCAGAATGAAAGGTTTTGCAGCAATTCTGATATTGCTGATCGGGTTCCTTGGATTCCTTCTGTCAAGTAGAGGTGATATGGAAGCGAAGTTTATCAAACCTGCAGGTAGTACATTTTTTGTAAGAGAAGGAAAAATTATCAATACGTATAATTACACATTTCTCAATAAGACAAATAATAAAAAAATTGTTACTATAAAAGTTATCGAACCGGCACATGCTGAAATTAATTATAGTGCTTCTAGTAAAATAGTCGTAGATCGTGATAAAATATCAAAAGGAACCATCAACATCAGCTTTCCAGAATCACAAATGAATCTTTCCAAACAGAATATTACTATAGGTGTATATGATTTAAATGGGAAGTTAATTGATTCTTATCAGACTTACTTTGAAGGGCCATTTAAATTACAAATACCTTAAAAGTCATCATAGCAAACACAGCTAATATTAAAAGTGTTTTAAACTATAGCTTTAGTTATTAATTTATCACCTATTCAGACATACATTTAAAAAGATGAAACTGGATAGGTGCTCTTTTTTAATAAACTACATTAATTTAGTTTAAAATGTTTCAACAACTTGATGTAATTGTCAGATTGAACAAATCGTATTTTCTCAACATAAAAAAACTTGTTTTAATCACAATATTCCATACTCATCAACAAAGAATTAGATACTTTTTTTAAGATAAAACATATTCGCATTGTTTATAACTGTTAAATTACAATTCTTTACCAGACAACCTGTTCAGTAATTTGTTTTAAAGAATCAAGACTATTGTTCAGTGTACAAATTTATTTGTGTTTTGTCATAAACGAAAAAGAAATTTTGATCATTGTTTCGATTGATAATGAAAAAATAAAAGTCAAAAGAATTAATACGCAAATAGAATTTTGATATAATAGCAGAATCTAGATCTTTATGCAAGATCGTGATTGAAAAGTCAAAATTTTGTTTACAATATCTACAAACTATTGTTTCAAAGGTCAAAGACTTGATGGAAGATGAAAATCCGTTTTTACGAACAAAAACACAAGAAAATTGATTCATATAAAAACTATAACCTGTCTTCTTATATGCCTGTTTACTATCTTAGATTTTTTTTGAAAAGTAGCCCATAGTAATCCACCGAAAAAATAATAAAAGCTATTCTAAAAATTTCTTAAGCTATTAAAGGCTCAAAATATAGAATAACTCTTAATTTATTCACTTTCGGTCATAAGATTGTATTACGTAATCTTATGATTAATTTTAATTAATTTGTTGAAAATTAATCATAAGTGATAAAATATTTTATTATTATTTATTCCAAAAACATAATTTCCGAATTTCTCTATTCCTTTTCTAATTTTCTTGAACAATTCCGAGAATTCAATAATGTTTTCATCTACGCGAATTGAAGTAGTTATTCCTTTTATATTGTTATTTGGATTTGATATTGCAAAAACATAAATTATTTCAGAATTATCGTCATAACATTTATATATTTTATCAACTTTGAACCCAGAAGCTGGAATTTCAGAACCTTCTGTTTTAATATTTTGTATTAAATTTAAATATTCCGTTAGTTCATTTTGTAAAAGATACCCACTGTCTAGGAGTTCTGATATAGTTTCACTAAAAATTCTTATTTCCTCCATACTTGTTTTATTCTTAGTCCCAGGTGCCTTGCATCGAAATACTTAAACTATCGTTTTCAATTTCCATATCAATAGGGAAAACAATTTTATAGTCATCCATATCAATATCACACCTTCCAATATATCCTGAAATCCCGCCCCAAAGCTCCAGGTGGTAATTTTTCCCGTATAGGTTCATGCTTGGCGAAGGATACATTTTTAGAGTTGCCGGCAATGGTAATGTACTTGGATATTCTTCAGTTTGCGCAATCGACTCTGGTAAATCATCAGAAAAAGCTTTTATATACAGCTTTTGTTCGGGTAAATTCTTTGAATATTCAAGAAGCTTCACTGTTTTCAGATGAAAAGTATTGTCATCATTATTACAGGAAAAAAGACCATTTAATATCAAAAGAATAATTAATATATGTTTTAATTTCATAATATAAGTATTGATTAAAAAGTTTAAGCCGGTGAAAGTCTTCGGGATCTAAGATATACACGAGTCCTATTAACATACGGGAATATTGCAATAAGTACCATAATGATTAATAAGAAAATAGCCATCATCTCATAATAATCCATAGCAAAACGGATCTGTGTTTGCATAGTAAGATTTTTAATAAGTAATTTCTCAGAAGCTTTAGAAGATATTCCCTCCAGCATACCTTTGGTACTAAGTTTTGTATTTTGCTTATGCAAAAAGTTTTTTACCATAGGATCTATTTTTGTTAAATGATCCTGAAAAGCATTATAATGCATACTTTTTCTGAAAAGCTCGAAATAATTTATAATAGCAATACTTACAGCATAACCAAAATACCTTATAGCTAATGCAGCAGCAGCAGCAGATGGACCTAACGAGACTGGTACAGAGGCAATAATATAAACAATTGTGGGTACCATAATAAAACCTACACCCATTCCCTGAAGAAATAATGGTAGAAAATAATTAAATTCATCAGCTTGTATATCAAAAAGATAATACATCCTTACGTGGAAAACAAACAATAAACAAAATCCTAATAACCAAATATTTCTGATTCTTTTTTTCTGCAGAATCATCGCAGCAGAAATAATAACTCCAGCTATTATCCCTAAAATATTAAAAACATTCATGTAAGAGAGGTAAAAAGGATCAAACTTCAATACTCCCGTGAAATAGCTATTGGTAATACCTGACGCAAACCGACAGATATACATAACAAAAAGCACAACTAAACCTACTTTACAATTTCGATAAGAAAAAATACGTAAATTGATATAGGGTCGCTTCAATGATTTCTGACGAAATATAGAAATAATTAACAGAATTATTATAGCTAATACACTACCGGAAATCCTGACATCATCAAGCCAATAGTACTCTTGTCCAAATATGGTAATATAACCTATAAGTGACAGAATAGCACTGTACATTACAAAGCTTTGCCAATCCAATTTGTATAAAGGAAATTTAACGTGTAACCGAAAAGAATTCATTCCTGTTATTATAAACAGTAAACCCGGAAAGAAGGAGAATATTGCAGACTTAAAAACGATGTTAAAGTTGTAAGAATCTATTAATTCCGCGGTAACCAAATTGTTGAAAGGCAAAGCACAGAGCAAAGTTCCAAAAAATACTGAAAAACCAATTTCTCTCGCACGTTCACTTTTCAACCTTGTAAACATTAAAGATAAAGAGATATTCACATTGGATGCAAACAACATTCCTTGTATAAACCTTACGGGAAATAATATATAAACATCTTTTGTAATGTAACATACCAAACAAGCAAGCATTTGCAGAGTAGTAAAAATTATAAAATATTCTTTCGCAGCTAGAAAAGTAAAGAACCTTCTTTCCAGAGAATAAAATCCTACGTATCCGGCGTAAAAAAGAGCTACTGCAAACTGCATATCTGCGGGTTCACTTCCATAATAGCCTGCTGCTGCATTGATGTTAGCTAGAGGAAGAAAGAAAATCACAATTCCAGGTAGGGTCATACTGAAAAGTACTATTTTCACCATCCAGTCAGGAATCCAAGATTTAAATATTGGGATTGCTGTCTTCATTTAACTATGCTTTTTAGACGCGAATACGTTAACATTCATACCTACCTTTAAAACATCTATTTCTTTCCTCGAACCATCTACTCGTATTCTTATGGGTATACGTTGAACAATTTTAACATAATTACCTGTAGAGTTATCAGGTGGGAGTAACGAGAAACTAGAACCCGTAGCAGGTGAAAGAGAAATAATAGTTCCTTTAAACTCTTTATTAGGATATGCATCTGCGATAATTTTTACTTCATCACCTATTCTCATATCTTTAATTTGAGTTTCTTTATAGTTTGCAACGACCCATTTATCTGTATCGTCATTTACAATAAAAGCAAGAGTTTCTCCTGCATCAATCATTTGACCCACTTCAACTGTACGTCTTCCCATTCTGCCATTATAAGGAGCTGTAATATACGTATAAGTAACATCTAATTTATGTCTATTTAGCAATGATTTCAACCTTTGAATTTCAGCTTTTACAACATTTCTTTCTGCGCGAATATCTTCTATTTTTGAAACTGATGCAGCGTAGTTTTCTTGAGATGATCTATATTCACTTTTATCTACATCAAGTTGTGCCTGAACTTTTTCGACTTGTTGTTTAGTAGCAGATTCTTCATTATATAGTTTCAGATATCTATCATAATCCAATCCTTGTTTCCATACCTTCGCTTTATTTGCAGCAATCTGTGCTTGAGAAGAAGAAGCTTCATTTTCCAATGTATTAATTGTACTTCCTAAAACGACAAGCTGAGCCTCAGCTTTTGCAAGAGATGCTTGCGTTTGTTCTTGTTGAAGAACATATTCTCTATTATCAATCACCAAAATTGTGTCTCCCTTTTTTACGTTTTGATTTTCTTCAAACTTAACATCAACTATAAAGCCTCCAGCCCTAGAAATAACAGGATTAACATACTCTTGTATTTGTGCATCATTTGTTTGCTCATATTTATAATAATCCATTAAGGATCCTCCCCCCCAAACTATAAGCCCCAAAAGAATTAAACTTGCAATCCACCCTGTAATTTTAGTAACAAATCTATCAGTTACCGTATATTTTTTTTTCATGATTTATAAAATACCTATAATGTTTTGTAGTAAGTAATATTTGTTCTGTGCCATTATTTTTGCTGCTTCAAGCTCGAACTTTGTCTGTAGAAGCTGTACATCTGCATCTAACAAATCTGTAATTAAAGAAGTCTGATTAAAGTAAGTATTTTTAATAATTCTTGCATTTTCTTTCGCATGAGCCTGATTAGCCTCAGCAACTTTTATCTGTTCTAAAGCCTCCTGATACCTCAGGTAAGCTTCTTTTACTTGTTGTCTTACCTTATCTTCGGTATTTTTATAACTTTCTTCTTCTTTTTCAAACTCTATTTTGGCAGCTCTTACCTTATGGGTATTATGATAAAAAGATGATAAATTGAAAGATGCTCTTAACCCTATTACCCCCAAAGAATACCAATATGGATTGTAAGGAAATAAGAAAATTTGTGGATTTGCATAATAAAATTCTCCATACATTCCAATTTTGGGTCTTACATTAGCTTTAATTTGATCTATTTTTATTTTACTGAGCTCTGTTTTGTGTTCTGAAATGTGATAATCAAATGAATGTTCTAAGGCCGTTTTTAAATATTCTTCGTAGGAGGTGGTATTGTTCCAAATGTAAGCCGGTTCGTCTGGAACTACAATTTGTTCGTCAGGAGCTCCCATAATAATATTCAGTTTTTGAGTAGCAATAAGAATATCATTTTCTATCGTAATTAATGCCATTTCACGTCTGGAGAGCTCAAGCTCTATTCTCAAAACGTCACTCTTTAGTACAACACCGTTTTTTAATAAGCTACGTATTTCTTTCAGCTGTTTTTTTTGGTCTTCAATATCCTCTTTTATAAGTTTTCTGAAAATTAATATTTTTTGTAAGTCTAAATACAAAGCAGCCGTCTTGTAGTGAATATCAGAAACAGTTTGCTCTCTGTTAATTTCAGAAATCTCGTGAAGTATTTTTTCTTCTTTAATTTGTAGATTAAGTTTATTTCCATTATAGAGATTAAGATAAAAATCAGCACCTGCTCTGTAGAGTGTATGTATTACTTCATGTTGACTTGGTTTTGAAAATAAGCCATTTTCATAAATCGGTATATTGCTTGCTTTTTCTGCACTTCCTTTTATCTGCACTTCGGGAAGCCGCTCCGCTCTAAGATCTTTTACTTCTTCAGCAGAAATACCCACTTCCAAATGTTTTATTTTAATATCGCGACTGTGTTCCTCTGCTTTGTTCCAAGCGTCTTTTAGTGAGAGTTTTAATGTGTCTGCATTCCAAACAGAACTCTGGGCCCAAGTCGAAAAAGTTATTCCAAACATTAGAAATCCAGTGAGATAATTTTTCATTGAAAATTTTAGAATCATTGTATTGCAAATCTACATCCTTTACATAAAAAAAATTTATCGACAATAGTCATTCTTTTCATGATTCCGGCCAAATTCATTATCTTTGTTTTCAATAAATACAACATTAGTATGGGATTAATTAATTCACTACCAGATATTGATAAGAACGATAAAAGTGTATTTGTAATGCATGAAAAATCTGAAAAATTGATCCCGGTTCATAGACATACCAAAGGACAACTTAGTTATGTTGAAGGAGGTATCGCTTATATTACTATAAATAATCGGACATATGTTGTTCCCGCAAGACATTTCTTCTGGATTCCGCAGGGTTTGGAACATATTTTACAAATTGGTCATTCTGCAACAGTATTACGATCATTATATTTCTTTGCTCATGACGATTTGTCTGATCCTTTTTTCAGTCGTCTTGGTATTTATCCTGCCACAGAACTTTTAATACAAATGATCAAGTATACTGAAATATGGGATGAGAGACATGTAATATCTACTGATGAAAATTTTGAATTTTTAGTAGCATTAAAAAAAATTCTACCCAAAACCCATCAACAACCCTTGCCCATTATTCTTCCTGCCACCAAAAACAAGATGACTAGGAATATTGTTTCTTATCTTGAATGTACAATAGAAGAAAAACACAGTCTTGCTAGTATAAGTAAAAAATTTGGATTGAGTGAACGCTCTCTATCGCGTCTTTTTAAAACAGATTTGGATATTTCTTTTCTCCAATACTTAAAAACTTTAAGAATTATTAAGGCCATTGAACTTCTTCTTAATACAAATAAGTCCATTAATGAAATTGCATATAACGTGGGTTATAATTCTGTAAGCTCATTTAGTGATACTTTCCGCGAATTTACCAGATCGAGACCTTCAGATTTAAGGAAATTAAATAATTGAAATACTATACCTGAAAAATATTCAAAAATAAAAATATTTCAACGGACAGTACCCTGCAAATAATTAAATTTTAATAAGACATTTTTAGCATACTCAATATATTAACTAATTCTTCTTTTTTTGGGAGTATTTTCCAGGTAATATTTCAGAAATTCTTTCCAAATCTTCCACCAAATGTTTCGATATTTCTTCGGTTATGGGTACAAGACCGGAAAGAGGTGATAATTCACTTTCTTTCCGGTTTTTTTTAGCTCCTAACTCGTTATTAATCTGATAAATATAAGACAATAGAACATTAGCCTTGGTGGTTCGATAATGATTTTCAAAAAACTCTAATTTTTCGGGGAACATCGAACCAACTATTTTACGTTTTACCTCAATATCCCCGTCAGCATAGACTTTAGACAGGTTTACAAGGTTCGACAATGCTTGGTCTAGTAGTTTTGGAAAATCTATTTTCTTCTTATCTTCTACTTTAGATGGTTTGCTCTCTAACTTATCAATCTGATCTTTGCAATCAACCTTGATTTCTAGGTATTCGTCATTATCAATAACATCTTCTAGCAATTTTTTAAGAGCATCTTTAAAAATGACCTAATAATCTCTGCCTCTTCAGTGCTTAATTCAATTCCCTCCTCCTCCTTAAAAATTTTGGGCAATAATATACTTTAATGTACCAAATTATTTTTTTAATGCAACCGGAATTGCTAAAACAAATATTTCTAATACCCTCATATTTTGTAAAACTGGGCACGGGTTACTTTTTAATATGCATTACCTTAATTTGGGCAATTATAGATTTTTGAGCATAAAATTATGTTTCTTATTAAGATGAAGATTAAGATTGTTTGAGCAAACACTTTTATTTAATTGCCGTATTATTATTCAACTAAGCATTTGGTACATCTAAGTATATCATTACCTTTCAAATTTTTGAAATTGCACATTGAAAACAAGAGATTTCTTAACCTCTTGTTTTTGGATTGAGTATTCATTTTGTTTTTTACAACCATTGAATAATACTATTGCTAATACAATAACACTATTTTTTATTTTTAGTTGAAGATAGACAATTTTCATATGTTTCAATTAATGCTTCTGCCACAATTTTTGGATCTTGTTGATGGATTCCGTGACTGTAAAGTGGCAATAAAATCAATCTACTGTGTTGGTTATTTTTTATCATTTCCGCATAATGATCAATTCTAAGATAATCTAATTCTTTCCACCAAGGAATTAGATTGATACCCAAGTTCAAATTTTTATTCATTTCTATTTCATAATCTTCTATATGCTTATTATAAGAAATCATTACGGTTATGGGAATATCTTTGAGTGGTGATAAAGATGTGTATCTTTTAAAGAATACAGGTGTACTTTCATTCTTTTCCCTTTCAACTTCAAATCTAAATCCATTTGAGATTGAGGTGTCTTTTAGTATATAATCGTAGTTTTTTATAAATAATTCTCTGTACCCCGTCTTGCTCAAAGTGCTTAATTTTACTTTATCATCTTCTGCCTGCGTTAGCATAAAATCTGTTGGATCTATGAAGAACAAACCGCAGACATCATTCGGATAAATTGAGGCATATAATCGAATAAAAGGTCCACCAATGGAATGACCTACCAATAAATAAGGCGGCTTAATTTCTAATTTTGTTAATAAATCGTGAAGTCTTTTTATTACGTCTGCATCAGTTTTTAGGGAAGTATCGATTTCAGAGTCTGCAATTCCGTTTCTATCATAAACAATACCTGCAAATTTTTTTTGAACGAATGAAAGTAAACCACCATAACCGCCGCCGCCAGAACCAAGTCCTGCTTCAAAAACTACAACTGGCTCATTGTCTTTTCTGTCTTCAAGACCGAAAACTTTATATGCCATTTTTTTATTGTTAATTGATACAAATTTTCTTTCAGATGTTTGCGAAAAGACCAAGTTATTTGAAAAGAAAATTATGAATATAAAAATTATTATTGATTTCATCACTTTTTATTACTAATGTCTGTTTTTAAAATTACCGCTAACGTCCAAATTTACGCAATGCGTCAATATGCACTATACACAATTGCGCTAATGTTATTTTAATTGTAATTAACCATCTACTAATCAATAAGTTAAAATTTATCATATTTGGATAAACGCATAAATTTAAAATGAATAAGAATGACGTTGAAGATTTTGCTACAATATTTTACACCGCAGCGTAAGCAAAAACAGCTTTACAGCAAAGAAAATTGCTATAAAGAATGTCTCCCTTCTTTAATTAAAGTATTTGGATATCGGTTCCCGGAACCGATAACGTTTCAGATCGTTTTCAATGAGAACATATAGATGATGGGAGTTTGCAAAACACAAATGATAAAATCTTTTCTCTGTTCTTTCTCATCATTTTTGTAAAAGTGATATGAATTGCGGGAACAAAATGAAGGAGAAAAGATATATAAAGAGTCTAAATTAGAATTCTTCCGCTATCATTGACTCTCTTACTCCTGCGGCAGTACTTCCCATATTAGAAAGCGTACAGGTAAATCTTATAATTACACCTGTAGAACTGTCATAAACATGATATACATTGTATTCATTAGAACCGCCTACAACATTAGCGGCATTTAAAGCTGTCCATACATTTGGTGTAAATGTGGTTACGTTTCTATCTTGCCAAACGGTACTACCACCCCCTGCTCCTGCATATTCGGTATCCCAGACATTAAACTGTCTTGCAACACCGGTATTTACTTTGATCTGCCAGTATCCTTGCAAAAATGTTGTGGCATTATATCCTGCATATCTGAAAGAGTAATTTCCTGATCCTGTTGTAAGTACAACTGCAGAATTGGGGGCAATAAGACGCTGCTTCGTTACAGACACTCCGGAGGATTCTGAGGTTCCTGAAATAACATTTCCGCTGGCATCGGTTGCAAGTACAGTAGCAGAAGGCAACTGTGTTATTTTCACTCCCGAAACTCCCGTTGTGCGGCTGTTTACCTCAAAGTTATTGGTCGGAGCGGTTGTTCCTACTCCTAATCTTCCCTGTTGTGTTACAACGACATCATTTGTCTGCTGTGCTACTGTTGGGGCGCCTGTTGCAGGATTATCTTTAGCCCCATCAATATGAAATTCTGTTTGGGGGTTTGGTGTATTAATACCTATTTGAGCCTGAACGGTGCAAACAAATATAACAGAAGCGAATAAGGAAACTTTTTTTTTCATATGAATTATTTATAAATTTATTAATTATCAGCTACCTTACATTCATTGTAGATCGATTGGTATGCTATCTCTAACTATTATAATAATACGTTTATAGTACGTTCCCGCTGTTAGGTACACTATATTTGAAGTATAGAGAAAGTCCATCATTAGGGTCACGCGAACTTCCTGAACTGAAAATGCTGGCTTACTTTTGTTGTTGGACTTTTGTTCAGATTGTATGCAAGGTAAGCAGCGCAGCCTGTCGGTAAATCTCAAAAAATGTTATTAATATTGACTTAGGTTTTAATATGTATTGATCACACAATTCACAAATTCACCGTAGGTAAAATTTAAAATCAATTCATGCATAGCATCTCTATTAGGAGAGGAAAGAACTCCATGAAACCCAAGAGTTCCAGTTGTTAGAAACGGAGCGTCTACGACTTGCCAAACATTATAGTTGGTTGGAGTAAATGTAAAATTGGATGCGTAACCATTGTTTATCTTCTCGCCTGTTGTTGGTACTATACCATAACCAATTCTGGCATATCGATAGATGATATTAGAAGTGGGAGGATTGAGTAATCTCATTTCAAAGTTATAACTTATTCCTGATTGTCTTACTCTGAACTCCAGAAAGCCTCCAACACTAGTTGTTTTTGTTATATCAGGAAGTCCTAAATATCTTAATTTGTCAGTTGTATGCCCTTGTGTATTTGTGATAACTTGGAGCGATGCCCAAATTGGATTGGCCGGTGTTCCTGTATTTATGGTAAGTCCGGGGGTAATCTGGTCACCACCTATTCCTGCTGTTGTAGTATTATATATAATAAGGCCAGTGGCAGGGGAAGGAATAGTGGCAGCATCAGTTCTTGAAGAAAGTGCTATTCTAGGTACCAAAACACCCTTGTTGTTTGATACGATATCCAGCATTGCTGATTGGTTCGGAACTGTAGTATTAATTCCTATTTGAGAGAAAAACAATTGAGTACATAGGAAACATAATAATAAACTGGTTTTTTTCATTATTCTGTATAATTTAGATATGATTTATAAATCTGCTAAGAATATTTTGCTGAATATTTTTGTGTCATTTGCTGTGAATAAGATCTCAATAATGATCTACAAACGGTGTAAAAGTAGATCAATAGAGCATCATCCGGAAGACAATACCTTGCTGTTTTCAGGAAAACGACCAACCATAAAAGACTTATAAATAAATGTTTTTCAATGATTTAAAAAGATTTTTTTTTTAATTTTATAACAAACCCTTTTTTCAAAGATAAAAAGTTGTTCCGAAATGAATTTTAATGTTTAAAAACAGAAACATGGCCAAAGAATCGGCCATGTGAGTTAGAGATAGACAAGTTTTTCAACTATCGCCGGCTAAGCAATTAATAACTATAAATTCAATACTAAAGCCTAAAGTAATATATCAAGAAGTAAATTTTCTAATAAAATCATCTCTCAAAAATAAACTATAAAAGTTTAATATTCAATAATTTACAATCACATCTTACCTTATCTTTTTCCTGAAAACGATAAGGCATTTTCTTTTATAATCCCCAATAATATGATACTTTTATCAGATAAAGCATCGATTTAAATTAAGAAATATGAGAACACTATTGGCTACGACGCTGCTAAGCTTTGGAAGTTTGGCCTTTGCCCAAGTCGGCATAAACATATCAAATCCACATGCATCTTCTGCATTAGAAATTAGTTCTGGAAATAAAGGTTTCCTGCCACCAAGAATGACGCTTATCTCTAATACAGATGGCACAACAATCCCTAATCCCGCTACAGGGTTAACGGTTTATCATAATGGTAATGCAGCCATGGATGCTGGTCTTTATACAAATGTTGGAACACCAATTGCTCCCAACTGGACTCGAGGAGCTATCATAAACGAATATCAAGGAAGTTTGATAAAAAAAATCAAGTATGAAGGTACATCTCCTGATGCAACCAAAACTGTTCAGATTGGTCCTGTAGAATTCCGATTCAGTCCAGCAAGTTATACAGTTCCGGAAATGCGTTTTCTTTCGACACTTACTTCAAATACTTTAGTAAACTATCATTCCGGTCAGTTTGTACACAGCACCGCATCTCCGCCTACTATTGCTTATCAAAGTCAAAATAGAACATACACTGCAGCCAATTGGAATGTATGGCAAAATGTAGCCTTTCATGCAACAGATGGATTAAACACATTAGAACGTAATGAAATATGGCTGTCGATTCAAAATGACCCTGATGCAATCTATTGTGTAGAATTTGTTATTCTGAACAAAGGAACTTCTAATATCTATTCTATAATAGCAACAAGATATTAATTATAATCAATAGAGCACCATCAGTATCCGGACGTTTCGTCTTATAACTTTATTTTTGAAAAACTTTTGCATTTTTCGCAATTAGTTTGATTTGACTCATCTTCCGTATGCAAAGTAATAACAGTGCGACATCCCCAATTAGTCAAGGGCGAAACATCTTCGTGTATACTCCAGCTAAATGTATTTTTTTTGCATTTTTGACTAATATGTTCAGCCATAGAATTATATATTTTGGCCAGTATTCTTTCACATAAGGGATTGAACTGGATTTTGTAGGGTTATGATCATACAAATGAAGATAGGTATGGGGAAATGCAAAATTTTTTATTTCAGCTCTGTTGAATGTATCAAAAAATAGAATATCCTTTGTTTGCTAGTTGATCTAATTTATTTGTTTAAAGTGGGAGAATTGACATTTTTATACAAACATGATCTGGTACATTTAATTATATCGTTGTCTAAAGTAAGATGAAAATAGTTTTTACCTTATAAACACTAATAAGTCATGAGAAAAAATTCTGCACGGCTTATTTTATGAATCTAACTAATTTTTTTTGGGATAAACTGTCGATTTACTATTTCAAATATTTCTCTTTCAAAACTGTAATCTCTCTTGGTCCGATCCCCATTTCGACCTGAAAAAAATTTTCTACACTTCCATATTTTTTGTTAATCGCTGCGAAAAAGTTTCTTATTAATTCAGGTCTCAGTTCCATTTGCTGTTTGATTTCTGTTTCTGTCATTCCCGACATTTTGGATAGTCCGGAATACATGGTTTTCATAGTCGGATTTTTGGCTAAATAAAAATTAGAAGCGACATAATCGTTTTCAATCATATCTTGTGGAACCCCCAGAACTTTCAAAAATAAAGCGGACGCCATCCCTGTTCTGTCTCGACCGCCCGTACAATGAAAAAGTAATGCTTCATCGGGTTTTAACGTTAATAATTGAACAAATAAAGATCTGTATCTTTCCCCGAAATATGGAATTCCGCCATCGCCATACATATCAAAAAGGAAGTTTTTGTCTTTCAGTAATTTTGCCATATCCTGAGCAGTCGGAAGATTATTACTACCTGCCGGACAAAGAATATAGCTTGTATTTTCCGGAAGCCTGTCCTGTGCTTTTTTGGCTTCTTTAACCCCTCTGAAATCTACAACAGTAACGATTTTTTTAGCCTTAAAGGTTTTTAAATCTTTATCAGTAAGCTTGTCAATGGCATCACTTCTGAAAACTTTCCCCAAAGCCACTTCTTTTCCATCAGTTGTTTTATAGCCTCCCGTATCTCTGAAATTATATGCCCCTTCCATTTTTACCACTCTGCGAAGACTGTCTTTAATTTGTGCATTTGCTGTTGCTCCAAAAGCGGCAATTGCCAATGCTAATACTATTTTTTTCATAAATAAAATTTTAAAATATTTGCCAACGAACCCCCATTTGCCCTCTGCTTCCGTACCATTCGTTTGATGTTATTCTTTTTTTGTTGTCGCCCATATAAAGTCTTAAACTTTCGTTGCTCAGGTTGTTTAACTCAATGAATAATTTCACTTTTTTGCTGATGTCATAACTTGCCGAAAAATCGATTGTAAAATTTTTATCAGACCAGATATAATAATTAGGACCTAAATTTTGATTAATTGTTTCCACAGATTTTCCTCTGTAATTTCCTGCAAGTCGTACCATTACTTTATTGCTTTCATAATAAAGAATCGCGTTGAAAAGATTTTTAGACTGATTCGGAAGCGTGGTTTTATCAAAATACTGAACTCCATTTGCTGTTCTCGGAACATCAACGCTTGAATCGATGAATGTATAATTAAATTCAACTCCAAAACCGCTCCAGAATCCCGGTAAAAAATCAAGACGTTTATTGATCCCCATCTCAAATCCTAACAAATTGGAATCCTGAAGATTTTTCGCTTGGGTGACCATATAATCGGTTCCGTTAAGATTCATCATAGAGGTATCTGAAAATACAATGTCTGAGATTTTTTTGTAAAAGACACCTCCTGAAAGAATACCTATATTGTTGAAATAATATTCACCCATCATGTCAAAATTATGACTGAAAGTCGGCTGCAGATCAGGATTTCCCCTTGTAATTTTGTTCGGGTTTGAAGTATTGTCAATGCTCGATCCCGGAGACATATCTCCGAAATTCGGTCTGATGAATGATCTGGTATAAGCAAACCTTACATTTGCTTTTGGTGAAAAATTATACCGTAAATGAAGCATCGGAAGAAAAGCATTATAGTTACTTTCCACAATAGATTCACTGATTACTGTTGCGGCGGGAGTTCCTGATTTGGTTGCTTTTGCTCCGTTTAAAGTTAATCTTGTGGTTTCATTTCTGAAACCTCCGATGATTTTGAACTTATCGCTTGCTTTGATTTCAGCCATTGCGTACGCTGCAAAGACATTTTCTTCTCCTGTGTAAACACTTGTTGCATTGGTTTCTGCATTTGAAAAATCTTTAAAACCATTCTTCTGCAAAAATTCTGGAGAATACATCTGAAAAAGCTGATCTTTTGTCGGCGGATTCATGATGTACTGGCTGTAATCTCCATTCATACCATTGAGGAAAGTGGTTCCTTTTGGTGGCTCATTTGTTGTTAATTGAGACAACGTCAGCAAAGCTGGAGAATTCGGAATTCCTAAAGATGCATTTGGAAGGAAAACTGCGGTGTATCCATACGTACTGTTTCTGTCTTTTTCACGGTATTTTGCTCCAATTTTTAATGAAATATTCGGATTTATATCATATTTTAAATTAACTCTGGCGATTTTATCTCTTTCATTATTGTCCAATTTTGCAATAACCAATTGAGAAAGCAATAATTTATTTGCACCCATCACTTCATTCGGATTGGCTGCATCAGAGCTGTAATCCAGGTACTCACCTCCTATTCCATTGGGTGAATCGAAGCCCCAATATCGTTTTCCGTCGTTTGATAAATTGGCAAATCCTCCCGTTATTTTTTGTCTGAAAGTCGCAATCGGAAGTCCTTTAATATCATTAGTCGGCGGGGTATCAAGAAAATATTTTGCCTGATAATCGCTTAGCATCCAGTCGATATTTAATTTTGAAGACAAGCTGTGTTCACCGCCCAATTCCATTCCGTATAATTCTGTCTGATAGTGAGAATACCTAAAATTGTACTGATAACGGCTGTTGGTATAATCTACATAAGATTCGTAAACAGGACGAATATCATCAAACTTATTAAACATTCCACGGAAATAAATTTTATTATTGGCATTAAATTTATATTCCAGTCCACCATTCAGACCGATCGTTCTTCTCGTTCCCATATATCGTTTCATCATGATCGTGCTGATGGATTTTTTCTGATCATCATTTGCTAAGCCCGTATTGTAAGTCACATCAAATGAATCTGCTCCCCATTGTCTGTCCCAAATTGCACCGGAAAGAATCACTCCCAATTTATTTTTGAAAAAACGGTCTCCGTAAACAATTGAGCCATTATACGTTGCATTTTGAGAGAAAGTATTATACCCTCCCGCGCCACTTATACTTAATGTTTTCTTTGCAGGAGCAGTTCTTGTAATAAAATTGATACTTCCACCGATCGCATCACCGTCCATATCAGGTGTAACGGCTTTTGAAACCTGCACAAACTGAATCAGTTCGGAAGGAATAACATCCAAAACAAAAGATCTGTTTCCTAAAACATTCGCGCTGGGAAGACGATTTCCGTTGAACAATGCAGAAGTCCAGGAAAAAGGAGTTCCGCGAACGGTCGCCTGATCTGCTTCACCGTGATACCTTGCAACAGCCACTCCCTGAACTCTTTGTACAGCTTCTGCAGCATTTCTGTCCGGAAGTTTTCCAATCGCATCGGCAGCAATAACTTCCATGATAGCATTATTATTTTTCTTGATTTCATAAGCTTTGGCCTGTGTTAAAGCATTAGGCTTTGAAATCACGACCTGCTCAATATCTTTTACTTTATCCTTGTTTTTCTTTTCTTCGGGAGCAATAGTGATATAACCGATATCGTTGGTTCCTTCTTTTATTGTGACCGGGAAGATTTTCGTTTCATAGCCGATATATTCAACTTTGATGTTTATTTCGCCTAATTGGGGTGAAAGAAGATTAAAATCTCCGTCTAATGATGAAACAGCTTTAGCCTCGGCATCTACAATCGAAATATTAGCTCCCGGAAGCGCTCCGTTTGTTTTGCCGACCACAGTACCTTTAATAGTCTGTGCATGAATGGTTCCAAAAGAAGCCATCAGGAAAAATGCAGAAATCTGTATGATTCGAGATTTTTGTTTTGAAAAACCAATAGAATTATTCATAGGAATTTTTTTATGGCAAAATTGGGTGAATCGAAATCCACATTCGTCCAGAAGAAAAAACCATATTCAGACAACGTATCACTCGTTGGATCGGTACTATTAAACCATTAATTTTCAGCAATTTAAAATAATTAAATTATTTGTTATTTATTTATGAACCCAATATTAAATCGGAAATTCATTTTTTAATAGATAAATAATAGACTCCTGAATGATACAATGAAGATTTTGCATTTATTTTGTGGAAACATAAGGAAGGATGCAATATATAGTTATCATTGGGGCTTTTCAAGCGTTGGTGGCGCTTTGGCTTTTACAGTTCAGAGAGAGAAAATCACCCTCAAATTACTTGTTTATCTGTCTGCTTTCTGCGATTGCTGTTCATCTCATTATCAAGTTTGTTATTTTTAATTTTATTCCTGACAAAAGTATCAGACAGCAGATGAATACTTTTATTGGTGCGTCTTATGGCCCGTTGATCTATCTGTATGCTTTAAGTAAAACAAAAAAAGAATTTTCCGTTACGAGTAAATGGTATGCTTTTATTCCACTATTTATTTTGATGATCGGTTATTTGACGGTTTCCTGTGTATTTTTTGTACTCAATCATGTTGATCAGAAACTGCTTGACCTTTACAATGATTTCAGTTTGATCGTTCTTTTTACGGTTAACTTATACTATCCTTTAAAAAGCATTGTCATCATTAATAAAAATCAATTTAAAACCCTTGAAAAGACTGAATACAATGCAATTGCACGAATTTCTCACTGTATTCTTTTTATGGAATGCGGAGTGATAATTTCAAAAACATTGCTTTATCTTTATCCTGAAGAATCTCAGCTCATTAATATTTCGATAAGAACAGTAGCTTACTTTCTATTGCTGGTGATCTGTCTTATAATTGTGAGAAAAAGCCTTACAACGGAAATCAGCCATTTTCAGGAAATCAGTTCTCAACATAATTTCAAAATCCCTGTTAATCAATATTTTGATAAAGAAAAGCCATCATTAAATACAGTTGATTATGAAATAAAATTCAGTGAACTTTGGCAGAAAATGGATCAGTCTGTGAGGCAAAAACAGTTGTACAGAGACTGTGACCTGAATCTGGATCAATTGGCGTTAAAAACTGAGATCAACAAGTACCAAATAAGCGAAATGCTGAATGGGTACAAGCACAAGCCTTTTTATCGCTACATCAACGAATACCGAATTGAATATTTTAAAAATATGGTTGAAAAAGCCATCCAGGAAAATAGAAATATTAATTTTTTATCGTTTGCTTATGAAGCCGGATTTAAATCAAAATCTTCATTTAACCGTTATTTTAAGGACATAATCGGTAAAACCCCTTCTGAATATTATAAAAACTTAATTACTATAAACAAGCAACAGACTTTTGAAATCAATATTTAAAGTTGGAGACTTGTTATTTAATATCTGAAATTTGAGAAATTCTCTCTAAATCTTCAACCAAATATTTCGATATTTCTTCGTTTAGGGGTACAGAGGAAAAATAGCGCCAACAAAAGACAGTTGGTGCCATTTTAATTTTAATTGAATAAACATTAAAAACAGTATGATAATGCACAGTTTTCTAATCATTTTGTTACTTTTAAAAATTACCTATAACGTTTAGGCTTGACGAAAGCGGGTAATTGAAGTTGATATTTACACTAATGTATAAAAGCTTAATAAAATTTCTAACCTTGAACCCTGTACAAATCGCAACTTATTTTTGATGTAATATTTTACTCACCATTTCATTGATTGCGTTTTCAACTACTTTTGGGTTATCCTGATTGATATAATGACCACTATTGGGAACTAAAATTTGTTTGCTGTCTGTTGAAAGAAGTAAAAAATCTTTTTGCATTTTATCCCACGCACTGATCATTTCAAGTTTTAATTTTTTGTCTTGAATAGAAGAATCATAACGCTTTGGATCTGCAGCGGTCAGTACCAAAAGAGGGATATTACCGAAAGACTCTATTTTTTCAGCTTCTTTTTTGACAGAACTCATGTGATCCTGTTCTTCCAACACCGCATCTGCACTTTTATAAAGCAAAGCGGGCATGATGGAATTTTGATATTTATATTGTTTTTCAGCAGGAAACATACCTTTAAACATTAATCTTGCCAACCCAAAAGCATTGGCAAATTTCAAAAAACCACCTGGCAATCCCTGATTGACCATTTTGAACAGTTCCGGTGATAGATATTTTTTATCATCAGGACATTGACTATCCACCAATATTACGCCTGCAACATCTTGAGGATACTGATTGACGAAAAACCGGACAGGTGTTCCTCCAAACGAATGTCCAACCAGAATATAAGGCTTGGGTACGTTGGATTTTTCGAGCAGGAGATGCAGTTCTTCAGCCATCTTTTCACCTGATTTTGGATTCTGGCCACGTTCGCTCCATAATATTCCTGACCTGTCATATGAAAAACTGGTGTAAGAAATAGGTAACTTTTGTTGAATATGGTACCATTGCAGATGTCCGGCAGGATCGAATGCCGTTTCAAAAACAACAGTCGGCCCTCCATTTCCTTTTTTGTAATAATGCAACCGGTGATTGTCAACTTCCACAAAATTGCCGTCGGGTTTGATTTTTTCAGCATCATTCCGGGATATCCTTTCAAAGATAAATCCTGCAATAAGCAATAATATAACCAATGTAACTAAGCCTAATCCTATCCGTTTAATCCATTTAAAAAAAGCCTTCATATATATTTTGTTTTTTATTATCCCATATGTTTGGTATGGATTTTTAAAGAGATCATCTGCAAATGAGGTATTTTACAGCAGTGTACCTTCAGAGTTTTTGTATTGCGTAGCGGCATAAATATTTGTATAAAGTTTTATGCTACTGCATCATTTTGAAGGGTTAATTTTCAGATTTCGAAAATAGCCATCTGTTCCTACATCGACAAATAAGCCTACGCCGCCCGTCGCATCCGAGCCTTGTTTAAGGTCATTCACGATAAGGCAAGGGTATTTGTTCTTATTTAAAAAAAGCTTAGCCTGGCTGCCTTTCACTTCAATTTTTATGGTGATCCATTCATCCAGGCCCATATCAGCATACGACTCATATTTCTCTGGATCCTCTCTTCTAAGGCGGTCGTATTTAAAATTTGGGTAAGAAAAGTATTGAATCGAATGATTGCGCCTCACCTGATCTTCGGCTCTACCATTCGCTGGGCGTATATATATGGATTCAAATTTGGAATTCATGTCGTCAATCCTGAATGCCAATCCAATAAACCCACGGTCGCTGGGAGCAGCCGTAGGGAGCAGCCGGCTTAGAACTTCTACTTCGATACTGCCATTTTTGAATTTTGTATTCTTTATTTTAACAAATGTAGGTTCGTCCGCTTCTTTCACCGCACTGTCTTTTACGACCCTAACAACTTTTTTACCTTTCAGGTTTACCATTTGCATAGAAACTTTATGAGGTACAAGATTGCTTTTGTCCAAAATTATTTTTTGGCTGTATGCACTTTGTGAGACTAATAGGAAAAGAAATAAGATTGTTCTTAATTTTTTCATACTTGTTACTATTAATGAGTTTATGACTGTTATGATTACAACTTATCTTTTAAAAAGTCCGGCATTTAGATTCGAACCCAATGAACCTTCTGCCAATTGTAGGTAATTGCGTTTACTCTGATCTTTTTCAATGATCACGTTTCCGGTAGTCTGTACGTTTTTCATTTCCAGAAAATCGGTAGGAGTGGGAATACTGTCGCTCAACGGCCCGCTTCCGTATCCTGCCAGTTTATTATAATTCACAAAAATACAGTCAGAAGCCTTATACCGGCGTGCACTTCCTTTTTCCCTGATCCACACTGTGCTGGTGTTGGCGATAATGTTATGATGAAAGTCGAAGTCATCACCGTTGGTCCCTTGGGTAGTCCAGACCCCTGCAAAATAGCCGCCATAGACCAACGAATATTGCATAGCACTGCGAATACCGTTCTTTCCTTCATTTTTCCAGAAGACAACAGGAATTTTACAGTTGAAGAAAACACAATGGTCAATAACTAAACCATAGCCATTGGCGATCACTCCTACATGTAAAGGCAGTACATCTGCATTCCCGGCAAACAGACATTGTGTTACAAGCAGATCGTTCAGTTTTTTTCCGTCGCGCCAGATGGGGTATGAACGACGCAAATTATTGGCATCGAGATACGTATAATCGGGGCTGCCTGTAAACCGCAGACCTGCAATGGTAACGTGGCTTACCTCGGGTTGGATGCCTCTCGCTTCTTCTCCCCCCACACCAGGCTCAGGAGGTACAATGGTCATAACGACCGGCATTTTTTTCGGTGTCCAGTCTGCATCATCGGGCATCACTTCAGCACGGATCGTTAGACGGTTGGTAAAAGTATATTTATCATTGTTAAAAATGACTGTTTCGGTGATCAGGTGAGTACCTTCTGAAAGAATGATTGTTGTTTCTCCCTGATCTTTATTTAGATTAACGCGTCTGGCGGCTTCTGAAAGCGACTTCAGAGGTTGTGTATTTGTTCCCGAATTTATATCATTGCCGGTCAGGGGATTAACATATAATTGTTCTGCCTTTACACAAAACAGGTTCATTAGAAAAAATAGAAGACTAAATGTTACAGATTTTATCATTTCCCTTTTTTTGGCAAATTTAGGAACATTCGTATCTTACAAAATGGTCATTTTATAATCAAAATTGTCAATTCATATATTCTTTCGGTATTGCAAAGGTGTGGTATAGGTAAATTTTTTGAAAAAACGGTTAAAGTTGGAAGGATCTGAAAATCCAAATTCATAGCAGATCTCTTTTGCAGATTTATTCTGGTGCAACGCTTTCTTTATTTCTGAAATGAGTTTGTGATGAATCATTTGCTGTGCTGATAATCCGCTGAATTGCCTACAGATTTTATTAAGGAACCCAGAACTTACATTAAGCATTTTAGTATAGTCTTCAACGGTTTGATCTTCTAAAAATTTCTTTTCCAGTAAAGAGCGGAATCTGTAGAAGTCTGCATGGATGTAAGTGTCCCGCTGAACGTTATATATCCGAGCATAATAGCGGTTGAGAATGATAAGTAACTGATAAAGTACTGACCGGATCAAATGATTGCTGTCATTCTGAATTTGTCTGAACTCCCGTTCTATTTCCCGTAAAAGCTCAAGGCATTTTCCAAATGACGCTTGATCGATCTTTATATCAGCGGGATGAGAATACTGATGAAAGTATTGAAACCGGTACAGAAACAGCTCATCTGAAAAGAAGAGGTGAAGAAAATCTTTTTCAAAGAACAGCGTATAGCCTTTTATCTTTTCTTCAATTTCCCAGCGGCGAACCTGCCCGGGACTGATAAAAATGATGGTTCCGGGAGTTATAGACATTATCGTTCCATTCAGTGAAAGTGTTCCCGATCCTTCTTCGATGAAAACAATTTCGTAAAAACTGAGCTGATGTACAGTGCGGTCCAGTACATAATTCTTCAATGTTTCAATACGTCCAAGATCCAACAATAATTCCGCCCCGTATTTATGTGGCAGAAAATGATACGTTTTAATTTGAGCGGCTGTTACCATCTTTGAAAATTTTTACAATAGAACGCTTGTGTTAAAAATACAAACTTTTGTTTAGCTCAAAGATAGGTGATTATATGCTTAACTGTACCAGTAGAATCCTTATCTAAATTATGAGTTTTAATATTAAATATAAAATAAACTAACCTCAACAAACTCTCTTTACAGATTCCAAGCTCCTCGGCTACTGAAGAAACATTACCTCTTTTCTCACTTAATGAAACTGCTTAAATCTTAAATTGACTCCGTCGAATCTTCGATTTCTAAATTGTAATTTTTTCTAACTTTTTTCATAACATTAAAGTTAAAGAGTATAAGAATCCTGTCCTAACAAAGGTAGCAACTCCAGAAAATTAAAAAAATAAAAGTTAGAAAAAATCTCACATTTTGTTTGTATACTACTCTACTTTTTGGACTCCCGATATTTAATGATTTGTTCTGTCCAGGTTGGCCCATCGATGTAAAACATTCCGTCTTTGTAATGTACGGGTTCGATTCCCATTTGCGGACCAAGCTCCCAAGGCTGAAAAGTCTGGCTGTACGGGTATGGTCTTTTTTCGTACATAAAATAATGACAGGAATTCCATAGATTTCCGTCAGGACCGATGAACAAAGCATTATGACCTGTTTCCTGATACGGATCCTCTGTATCGGTAAAAAACAGATTTTCGTAGCCATTTTCTTTTGCCATCTCAATTCTATAGCCTTTTTTCCTTGTTCCGAAAATTGGTTCAGGTGATGCCAGTTCCCAAGGCCCGAGAGGTGATTTTGATTTTAATAATCCTACTTCATAACCTCTTGTCCAGGTGGAGAAAAACATAAAATACGTTCCTTCTTTTTTAATAACGAAAGGTCCTTCGATTCCGCCAACCATCCATTCCGGCCAGCCAGGCTGTTTTTTATCCAAAAACTTTTGAATAGGCGTTGTTAACTTTCCTGTTTTTAAATCAATTTTAGCCTGAAAAAGTCCATTCCCGCTGCAGTATAAATAAACCTGACCATCTTCGTCTTCAAATAAAGTGGAATCATTATTATATTGTGGTGTCAAAGGACCATTGACCAATTTATACGGCCCCGTCACTTTATCTGCCGAAAATAACCAGATGCTGTGCGTCGCCATTCCTTTCGGATCTTCTTTGGTAACCTTCCCGCTATTTACAGTAAGCCAGTATTTTCCTTGAATAAAATGAATTTCAGGAGCCCAGAATCTTCCGTTGTAAGGGGTGTCTTTCGGCAGCTTTTTGGCGTCAATGATAAAAGAATGCTGTTTCCAGTTGATCAAATCTTTTGAAACCAACATTCGGACACCCGGATTAGAGCCAGTCCAGACAGGATTTGAAGTTCCCACACAATACCACATATCATCTACTTTAATAATAAAATGATCCCGCATTGAAATGGCAGAATCTCTGGTGATAGGATTGGTATATCGAAATTCTTTCTGTAATGAAATTTTGCTTTTTTCAACTTGAGCAAAACCATTATTCAAAGCAAAAATGAATAATGAAAACGTTAGAATATTTTTAAAAATCTTCATAATTTTATCTTTTATATGGACTTTCATTCATTTTTAAATATGTTTCTTCGTAGCCTCCGTTGTCGATGACTATTTTATACAGTACAACTCCCGGATCTAGCGGTTCAACTGTTAAAATCTGTAGGCTATTTTTATTCGGAGGAAGTGTAAATGTTTCAACTTTTTCTACCAATCTCGCCGCAGCTGCAGGGTACATTTTGGTATAATTATTCGCCCAGGTTAAATCCTGATTGATACCGATGGTTTTTGGGTCGTTTTTATCAAAATAAGCTTTAACGCTGTGTCCTCCTTTTTTGAACGGAAGCGTAGAATCAAAGAAGAAATGTACTTTTACAGTGGAAGGATTATTTTTTAATTTAAACTGATAACTAATAGCTGATCCGTTTGTTTTTTCGGTATAAGGCATTAAGGAAATTCCGGAAAGTGTTCTTCCCAAATCCGGAATAACCGTCCATTTTGTATTGGCAGGAGCTTTAACATCAAAGAAATGTTCAGCTTCCATAGTCACTACGCCATTCTTCTCTTCAAAAATATACCCTCCGGTTTTTGCTTCTGCAGGAGTGATTCTGTAAACGGTTGGCTTAATGTTTCCTTCTTTGGGTTCGTCCCAGGATTTGTAGCCGATGTGCGTCTGATCCATCATATGATTCCATTTTCCTCCGGAGATATTCAGGTTGTAATCTTTGGTGTATTCGGCATCTCTGGTGAAACATTCATCGGCATAATCTGCCCAGTAATTTGCTTTCTGATCTTTTTCTTCTGCCAATTTATGATTCATTGCAACGGCGTAATACATGTCGTAGAGATTGGCCATTGCACGAACCGGATGTAAAATAATCTGTTTGTACGTATCTTGGTAGGTCTTATCCAAAATCATAAACTGTCTCAAAGCCCTCGTCTCCAAAGCCAGATAAGCATCTCTTACTTGCAAAAACTCCCCACTTTGAAGATTATATGTTTTGTGATTCATCATTTCCGCGGAAACTCTTGAATTATATTTACAATACAGGTTGATGATTTCTGCAATTTCTTTGGCATTATTTTTTCCAAATTGATCTTCTGCAAATTTCACCGAGTAATAATCCAGGTTTTCCTGTGTAAAAGAAGTTGGATTCCACGCCATATTCAGGAAGAAATCCATTGGATATTCATTTGGTTTTAGATCTCCGACATTCAAGATCCAGATTTTATCTACTCCATAACTGTAAGTCAGCTGCAGCTGTTCCCACATGTGCGGAATCTACGCCATATTCAGCCATTGGTAGGCTCTTGGCGCGCCATGTAAATCAACGTGGTAGTACATTCCGTAACCTCCAGGATGTTTTCTGCCATTGAGGTAAGGCAATCGGCGCACATTTCCCCAATTGTCGTCACAAAGTAGAATCGTCATATCGTCCGGAACTTTCATTCCCTGATCGTAGTAATCTAAAACTTCACTGTATAAAGCCCAAAGCTGAGGTGTTTCTTTAGCCTGTTTTTTTGTTACTTTCTGAATAATTTTTCTCTGGTCAAGCATAATTTGCTCCAATAATTTGAAATTGGCTTCCGCACTTCCCAGGTCGCTCATCGGTTCGTCGCCGTCTCCACGCATTCCCATTGTCACAAGATTATCATAATTTTTGTTCCGGCTGAATCCTTCTTCCCAAAATTTCAGGAGACCTTCTTTATTGGTGTGGTAATTCCATTCACCGTTTCCGTATTCTTTTCTATGATTTCCCCATTCTTTCTGAGCCCGCATCATCGGCTCGTGGTGAGAAGTCCCCATGACGATTCCGTATTCATCGGCAACTTTCGGATTAAGCGGATCATCTTCGTTAAAGGCTTTCCCCCACATTGCAGGCCACAAATAATTGGCTCTGAGACGAAGGAGAAGCTCAAACATGTGTGAATACATTTTGCTGTTGATGCCTCCGAATTTGGTTCTTGCCCAGGTTCCGAAAGCAGGTTCTTCATCATTAATGAAAATACCGCGATACTTTACTTTAGGCTCACCTGAAGCATAATACCCAGGAACAACATACGCCGAAGAACGTTTCTGAACAGGGACATCATTCCAATAGTGCCATGGAGAAACGCCTAATTGTTTTGATAATTCATAGATTCCGTAAATCGTTCCTCTCCTGTCGCTTCCTGCGATAATGAGTTGTTGTTTTTTAGATTTAGATTTTATGTTTTCCTCAGTGGTAATCACGAAACTTTCCCATTTGCCTTTTAAATCTTTAGCATTGATCTTTTTGGAGGAAATAAGTTTGTCAATCAATTTATTTGTTCCTATAGTCCCGATAATGATTTCAAATTCTCCGGAAATTTCTGAGGTTGAAAGATCGGGTAATTTTCCTGTCACTTTCTGAATGTCAGACTGCAAATCTTTCACTGCACGAATGACCGCAACATTTTCAGATTTATCATAAAATAAATTTGCTGTTTTCCCATCAGATGAAACAATCGGAAAACCGTTGTCATTTGAAATAATATTCTCTGTGAGTCCAGATGTTTGCTGGGCAAAGACGTTTCCGTTTTGCCACAAACAGAATATAAAGTATAAATGAAAAATTTTATATAAAGTTTTTCTTAGCATATTATTTTTTTATTACTTGTATTATTTACACTTATTAATTTAGAGAAAAAAATAATATCTAACGAAACTATTTTTTTTACTCACAAATATAAATTTACAGCGTCTTTTAATGTAATATACATTAATCTAATATTTTTATCAATATCTCTTTTATACGCGTTATATGTATATTAAAGACACCATTAAGACGAAGGTGAAGTTTACACTGAAGTAATTTTACTTAATTTATATTTCTAAATGAATGCCCGTATTTTATTCAGGCATTTTCTATTTATGCTTTGACTTAAAAATATTAATTAATTTTGTCAATACTAGTTTTAATTTTCAGCATTTCATATTTTGATAAAGCGTCCTTGTCATCAGGTTCTTTTTCAATATAAATTTTTAAAAACTCAATAGCTTTTTCTTTTTGGTTTGAAATTCTGTATGCCTCACTCATATTGTAATAGCCGTAAGAAGAGTCTGGAAAATTGTTGATGTTTAACTTAAATAAATCTATCGCCTGATTATATTTTTTCTCAAATAATAATTTATACCCATATCTCTCAATAAGATTTTCTTTAAGCGGGTATTTTTTTGAGCTGTTTTTAATTTTCATCATGGCAGCCTCATATCCTTTGTTACAGACTTCTTTAATGACATCTTTGGTGTAAAAAAAGCTTTCAATAGCTGGTGTGGAACCTCCTATTTCTCTTTTGACGAGGTTACTTATTTCCCAGTAATTTTCAACTTCTCCATTGGTAAGAATTACTACAGTATACCCTAAATCCGGAAAAATCATCAATTCGTTCGCAATCCCGAAATGTCCGCCGGTATGCCCAATGATACGATGTCCGTTTATTTTGTTTTCTATAATTCCATAGCTGTACATTCCTTCTCTGTACTTCACTTTGCCGGAAGTATAAAGTTCTGTGTTTTTTTTGTTTAATAAAATATTATTCTGCAAAGCATTGGCAAATTTCAATAAATCATCAGCCGTAGCGTAGCCACCACCGGCAGGAGTTCCTTTTACCACATTCGAGAAAATATTGTTCTTCCATTGGCCCGGTTTTTCCAGTGACATTGTATATCCAGTAGCCAAATTCGGGATTGCTTCATCCAGCTCGTAAGCGTCTGTGTCCATCATTTTGGTAGGTTTATAGATATTTTCTTTTACAAAATCAAAGTAGCTTTTACCTGTTATTTTTTCAATAATCAACCCTAAAACCATATACCCGGAATTGCTGTACAGGAAATCCGAACCGGGAGCAAAAGCGAGTTTCTGATTTACAAATAACGGAAGATAATCTTCTACAGTCTTGAATTTTTCTTTCGCTAATTTGTCGTGTTCTGCCCAGAAATTTCCCATTCCGGAAGTGTGGGTTAACAACTGATGTATCGTTACCGAATCAGCAACCGGTTTATTGGGATAATCGGTGAGATATTTCCCTACTTTATCCTGAAGTGAAATTTTTCCAGCTTCAGCCAACTGCATTATAACCATAGCCGTGAACATTTTATTCATTGAAGCCAAGTTGAATTTTGTATCTGTTTTATTACGAATACTGTCCGCCAGATTGGCAAACCCGAAAGCTTCTTTATAGATTGACTGCCCGTTTTTCGCAATAAGAACAACCCCGCTCAGATAATTCTCTTTTTCGAGTATTTTTAACTGTTGGTTAATTTTATTAATGTCAGGTTTTTGTGCCCATACAAATTGAATATGTATCAGGCAAAATAAAAGAATAAGAGTTGATAATTTGGTTTTATAGTGTTCCATTTCAACGTTTTTTTTAACGGATAAACAAAATTAGTCTCTGTTTATACACAAACATTGTAAAAATGTAAACCATTATTGAAAAAGCCAGAGATTACTTAGTTTTGTATCGACGCTTTTAAAGAATAAAGTGGGATTGATTCTCGTTAAATCTTTAAAATCTTTATTAAAATGCGGCTGGTCAAAAAACGATCCGTTATTTGAAAGTTCAATAAACTTTTCATTAGACTTATACTTTTCGATAATACCTTTAAAACGATGGATTTTCCTGTAATCGGAAGGAGATTTTCCGATATTTTTATAAAACATTTTATGAAAATACTGCCGCGATATATTCAATTTATCTGCAATATCACCGATTTTAGTGCCGTTTTTAATTTCATTTAAAACATCTTCTATAATTTCAAAATCTTTGTTCCGGAATTTTGATAACCAATAATTTTCCAATGCTGAACTTTGGTTTTCTTTATTTTCAATGCTCAGAATCCTTTCCATTTCATTCAAATAATCGGGATGTGGCTGGAAATCCGGGACATTGTCTTTACCGATTTCAAACGAAATATCATCAGAAAAATGTAAAATACCCAACGGCTTGAAATACATAGTGATCTCGTTCACTGGTTTTTCATAAAAAATCTCAACGGGAAAAGAAATATTGTAGTAAAAATTTGAATCAATCTTTTTGCTGTCAGATGGAAGCACAGAGATTTTGTTGTTCTCTGAGATGACTGTGGCGTTTTTACAGACGGTTACAACAGAGTTATTGCTGGGGAAAGTCCAGTATTTATTTGACTTAAGGGAGTCTTTTTCTGATATAAAATAATACCCTTCAATATATTTTTTCAGAATTTCGTTTTTGGGTTTGAAAAATTGAACTTCCATTTTTATATTGAATATAATTTACAATTTAAGTAAATAATTATTTAGCTAAAATAAAAAAGAATCAGCACATTACCGATTCTTCGCTTTATATAATCTTTAGAATAATTAAACGCAACTATATATTTGAATGTACCAACCCAAAAAATAGAATTTTATTTGTTTTTATAACATATCTAGTTTACTTGTATAAGAGTGGCAGAATTGACATTTTTATAAAAATATGATCTGGTACATTCAAGTATATTATCACCTTGAATTTTATCTCCATTTGTCTTACACTGCAGCACACTTCATTGCAATTTATTCAATTGGAAATCAACACACTATTATGTGCAGTGCAAATGCAGTGCATGCTTTTTTTGCCTGATGATTACTTTTGTGAATCAGTTTCATAAAAAATAAATTTTACATGAATATTTTACATGAAACCGAAAAGAAAACATAAACACACAAAAAAATTATTTTACAATGAAAAAAAAAATGACTGTCCCTTCAGAGGGTATTTCTTTTACTCTTATTCATACCCAAAACGTAAAAGTAGGAATTGATACAATTCAGCCCGGATCAGCTTTAGATGTGATTGAAACAACTAAAGATGTATCTATAAAGGCTTCACTTTTAAATATTCTTAAATTTCTGATTTTACCTTCCGAATTTTTGAAACAATCGAAGAATTCTATTTGTTTATTATCGAATTAAATTAAAAATCAAAAGTTTTTAAAGAGTAGAAAAATAAATACACTTTAAAAGTCACTTGATTTAGTCCCTCAATTTATTGATGATAATAGTCTTGAACGGTTCTATTACACAGCTGATGAACAAAGGTATAATTCATATACTCTTATGAATTATACCAATTTTTAATCTAAAATAACCCTATAAAATATACTGACATGAAAACTTTATCTTTATTAGTTTTAACATTTTTTTTCAGTGTTTCTTATTCTCAGACCGGAAATGTGGGTATCAATACTATCAATCCGGGAAGTTCTCTCACGATTAACGGTTCCATTGCAGGACAATACAAGAATGTACAGACTTCGATGGCACTTGGAGTAAATGATTTTTATATGGCATACAGCGGATCTTCTGACGGAATATTCACCTTACCAGCCGCTGTGGCTGCAACTCCCGCCTCGGGAAATATCCTCGGAAGAATTTATTATATAAAAAATGTAGGTACAGGCCGGCTTACCATCTCGGCAAGCGGATCTGAACTCATCGACAATCAATCTGGAGCAGGTGTCTCAAGTGTGACCCTTACACCAGGAGGATATACCATGTTCATAAGTAAAGGAACTCTTACAGGAACAACGTGGGAAGTAGCACTATTACTCAATAAAACAACGCCTACTATTGCTGCTTTGGGAGCAACTAATCCCGTTACGTTCACTGGTACGGCTTTTACAGATTTTAATAACAGTATTCCTCAAATCATTCCTTTTTCATCAGGTGACGTCATTGTAAACCAGGGTGGTTCTGCGACGTGGAATGATGGCAGTGACTATTGGCAGATCATCGAATCAGGAGTTTATAAAATAGAAGGTTATTCTTATTTCAGAAGCGGAACAGCAGTTTCAGGAACAGATCCGTTCACCGGGATCAATCTTAATATTACTAAAAACGGAACTGCATTAAGTGACATTATTGGCGGAAACAGGGCAAATCTTGATAATCAGACAGCTTCCCAGGGCAGCTCACCGATCAATGTCAGCTGTATTGTTCATCTTAACGCAGGAGATAGGGTGTATCTGACCATGAACTGGGGAGCATATAATAAGCCGACCACCAATGTATCTATTCTGGCACCCAACTCTTTAAAGGAAAACAGAAATTTTTCTTTACAACAATTATCTACACCGTAAGTCTTTTAAACACACTCTTACCTAAAACAACGTAAATACCTTACAATGAAAAAACAATTTATAAAAACCATTTGTTTCTTAGTATCATCCTTTTCTTTTGCCCAAATAGGCATCAATGAAATAAATCCCTCTGCAACACTTGACATTAAATCCAAGGGAAATACAGGCTCAACAAAAGCCCTTGAAATTAATAATTCATCCGGCACAGAAATGTTCACCGTCTTAGATAACGGAAATGTAGGAATAAATGTAGCTGCTCCCGCAGCAAAGCTGCATACCAATGGGCAAATACGCTATGAAAACCTTCCTCAGTTTACAGGGAGTGTCTCTCCACTCGCAATAGACGCAAATGGATATGTGGGAACCTACATTCCTACTGCAGCCTATTCATATATAACAATAAATGCAGCACAGACGCTGAGCAATTTTTCTCTATACAGCAACAGTATTTTTTACAGCATACCTTTTACCACTACCGGAATTACAGATAATGCTCTGGCAGTTACTGCCGGACAAGATGCTTCAGCTACTTTGACACGTACTTCAGGGGCAACAGCTTCGGCGGCCCAGGTAGCTTACATCACCATTCCAAATCCCGGTATCTACAAATTAAATCTAAACTACTATACAAGCTGTACGGGAACGAGATCTTCAAGCTCCGGAGGTGCTAATCTTTTAGGAATAGGCACCGGAATCTATCTTGCGTCTTCCGGAAACACAAACTATCAGGAATTAACGACAATAAGGCACAATGCATTTCCCTTACGTCAGGACACCGGAGCTTTGATAACGACAGCAGCATATAACTACCCGTTTGCCCATAATATTTTTTCAGTTATACAAACTACCTCGGCCAATCAGAAGGTTGCCTTTTTTGTAAACTGGGGAACCGGCGACCAGTTCAATACAAATGTCTGCAGTCTTTCGGCGCCGAGCGGAATTGATAAAAGAGTTACATTAATCATTTCAAAGTTATAAGACATGAAAAAATTACTTACAATCATCTTTTTAGCAGTTTTTTCTGTTGCTTTTGGGCAGAATACCGGCCTTAATACGGCAAACCCATCTGCCATGCTTGATATTGTCTCAAAAGGAAATACGGCTGCCACTAATGCTTTAAACATTAATAACTCAGCTGCAGCCCGACTATTAAGAATGACGGATCAGGGGCATTTAGGAATTAATACAAATTCTCCGACTGCAGTACTTCATGTCAATTCATCAGGAACTGCTAATGTAAAACATGACAATCTTCCTGTTCTCGATGCTACAGGCTTTACCCCGCCATTCAACACTTTTGGAGTCAATTCGGATGGAAATGGTGTAAATTTGGGAGGCACAGTGAAATATTTGTACTATCAAAATGGAGATATTTATCCCCCTACATACAATGCAACAACGAATACGGGAGGTTTTTCACTGTACACAACTAACCAATATACCAATCTATCCATTAAAAATGATGCTGGTCTTAAAGGAAACACCATTGGTTTTACATTCGGAACCGATGCGTCAGCCACGATAAACGGGCAATCCGCAAACAATGTAAACTATATTATTATTCCGGAACCGGGTGTTTATCTTTTTGAGTTTTATGGAACAGCAAGATGCAACAGGTATAACAATACCCAAAATTACACCTTCACGGGGCAAATGCAGGTCAATACAATATTTGCAACGGCTTCAGGAACCTCATACAGCACAAATACTATTTTCCGCGGACTCATGAGCGGCATGAGAAGTGATAACGGAAGCACCCATGTAAATACGTATAGTATTGCCAATCCGCAAACTCTTACAGTTGCTTTGCCTACAACCCAGCCGAATCAAAAGATAGCTTTATTTTTCCAATATGAAAGTGGAGAGACCAATCAATTTACCAACAATGAGTGCTATTTTAATGTTCCGGCAGGAGCAAATTTCAGCTATTATTTTATTGTAACTAAAATATAATATATATTAATTTTCTACGATATATTGAAGTTTTAAAAGTTATTATCTTGTAAGATAGCTATTTCAAACATTTTTACCGTTTATTTGTATCACACTCACCTAATAAATTACAATGAAAATTAATGTGTTTTCAGTATTACCAATAATATCGGCAGGGCTGCTTCTCTCCTGCTCCACTACAAAAGATATGATAAAACATGAAAATGTAGAGCCTCTATATCTTGAAATCAACAAAATGGCTCAGGAACTTACTGCAGCTCACAATGTTCCCGGTGTAGCAGTAGCTCTGATTAAAAATGGTGATATTTCATTGATACAATCGATAGGATATGCTGATGTAGCAAGTAAGAAACGAGTGACACCACACATCATTTTCAATGTAGGCTCTGTTTCCAAGGTTGTTTCCGCATGGGGTTTTATGCAGCTTATAGAAAAAGGAGAATTGTCATTAGATAGCCCTGTATGCTTTTTGGGTAATATTCAATGTCTTTGTTCTTTCTAGTGAACCATTTGTAAATGCTTCCTTCACCACAATCAACTGTTTTACTTGCTGTCCTTCAAAAGCCAAAAGGAAGAACAAAAGATTTCATTATTTTTTGAGTAGCTCCAACGAAGTGTATATCATTATTAGACTTATAATGATTTTCATTAAAAAAACCTCATATTACTATACAAGGTCTTTTTCTAATTTGCATTAGCTTAAGCTTAATTTTCTAATTCAATTCTTATATGACTCAAAATGCCTTTAAGCCATTTAGAAACAATTTCTGATCAGATATACTGTGTTATATGTGTTCGTAATCAATAAATTTGTAATAAATTCATAAAATTATGTTAGGAGATATAAGAAAACACTTAATAGAAGTGGCTAGAAGTAAAAGAACTTGTATTATACTGAACTTAATAATCACAACTTCAGTTAAACCTAAATTTTGATAACAGTTTTGACAGAAAATTAATCGATGATTGGCTTGGTGAAATCTCATTACATGAGTATAATAATAAAAGACCTCTAATAAGTGCTTTGGTTATACACAAATCAGATAAAGAGCAGGGAAATGGATTTTATAAATTATGCCAATCTATTTTCGAAAAAAATTGGGAAGATTTAAAGGCTGATAAAAATTTTGAAAATCAAAAATCGAGGAATGTCATGAATTTTGGAGTAATACAAAGAATTATAGGAATTATAAAGATGACTACTAATAAACTTTATAAATAATAATATGGATTTATTTGTAATAGCCACGACTTTATCTGACAGTTAAGAATATGAAAAACTTTTACAAAATGAATTCTTACTTGACTTCAGTGTTTCTGTTTTTTATCAATCTCGATTAGAATAGCTGGATAGCTTCTTCGCTAAAGCCGATTATCTTTCTGATATATGATAAAATATTATCACGTAAAATCATACCTTAGCAAAATGATCAGACTAAGCAGTGGAACTTACCTTGGGGAAAACACCAGCCGATATGAAGGCAATGGTATCCAACTCGTTGATACAGTCTACCATCAGGTTGTTTCAAACGATTGGCATTCTCATGAGCACACTCACCTTACTTTAGTGCTCGATGGAGGAAACCGGGAGCAGCGGCGCGGTGCCGACTACCAGCTGGGTGCAGGTCAGGTTATCTTTTATCATAGTGATGAGGTACACAGAAACGACCATACATTGTTTCCTTCACGGAATATTAACTTGGAGATCGGACCAGAGTTCTTTGCAAAATATGAACTCACTGAAGTCCAATTTGCTGAAGCTATTAAATTTCATAATATCAATGCATCATTTATTTTACGCGTTTTTAAAGAAGCAGAGCTTAATGAGGACGCTCTGACCGACCACGTTGCTGAATTGCTTATTTCTCCTCTAAACAAAAAATATAAAGTACCTCCAAAATGGGTAAGAGAGCTGCATCAGCTATTGAATGACAACTGGCAAGAAATTCCCAGCCTCCATGCGCTTGCAGCCCTTGTGAGTGTACATCCTACCACAATCTCTAAGCATTTTACTCAATACTTTGGATGCACACTAAGCCAATACCTTAGAAAGCTTAAAATTGAACGGGCGATCCCGATGTTGCGGGATAAGTTTTCGATTTCTGAGATAAGTTATTTTTGCGGGTTTGCAGATCAAAGCCATTTTATTAGAACCTTCAAAACAGAGACCGGTTTATTGCCAAAAGCCTTTCGTAAATTGTAAAGGCAAATCCTGTTCTATTTTTTTATTCCAAATGTCATTAATTTTGTTAAATGATTAGGACTCATTTAATTGGTTTGTTGTTGCTGTTAATAACCTTTAGATCCAATGCACAGGATGTTAGGTCAAAATTGACAGCTTTTATACTAGCCTGGCAAAGGAAGACAGGCTGAACGGTAACGTGCTGATAGCCGAAGGAGAACAGGTAGTTTATCAGAAGTCTTTTGGCTTTGCCGATTTTGAAGAAAGAAAAGTTAATAACATGCGGACAGCATTTCAGCTTGCTTCACTTTCAAAGCCTTTCACAGCCATCGCCATCTTGCAATTGGCTGATCAGCGAAAGCTAAATTTGGATGATAAATTGAAAAAGTATATTCCAACTTTTCCTTACCCCGGGATCACCATCAGTCAGCTCCTTTCACACAGTTCAGGAGTTTCAGATCAGGATTTGGGGCAAGCACTGGCGACATTTGAGAAAGCAAACGGACACCCACATACCAATACAGAGTTGTTGCAATTTCTTGCCGGACATCCAGTGAGTTTTAAGCTTGCACCGGGTCAGAAGTGGTGGTATAGCAATTTGGGATATGAATTACTGGCCTGCCTAGTCGAAAAGGTATCCGGGAAATCATTTGACCGGTATCTAGCACGATACATCTTTAAACCCGCGGGTATGAAAAACACTTATCTGCTTTCTTCTCCGAAGGCGCAGCAAATGTATCAGGCGAAAAACTATGATTACCCAAAAATTTATGCGACCGACCGAATCCGTATTGATCAAACTGCAGCGGATTATAAGGAACGGGCTTATGGACACAGCAATATTGTGAGTACTTGTGAAGATCTAATGAAGCTGGCAAATCATTATTTCAATGGATCGTTAGTAAAACTCGAAACAGTGAGCAAGGCAATAAAAGGCACACGACTTGAAAACGGGCAACCCAACTCAGTTTGGATGAATATTGGCGGACTGGGAAATACAGTAGACGGGCTCGGATGGTTTATTTTTACGGATTCGGAAAATAGAGGTCAGTTATTTCATGCCGGCGGTATGGCCGGGGCGGTGACAATATTGCTATATGACATGGAGAAAAAACAAACGGTGATCATTTTGGATAATACAGGGAGTGAGGGCATTTACAAAAATGCCCAAAACGGCATACGAATACTAAACCACCAGCAAATGACACCTGCTAAACGAAATCTGGCTAAGCTGTATGGCCGCTGGCTGGTTAGCAAGGGGGAAAAAATAGCTGCGGAAATGTTGACATCAAATAAACAGGATACCACTAATTTCACACTTTCTGAAAATGACATGAACAATCTCGGATATGCTTTTTTAGGAGACAAGCTTTATAATAACGCGATTGCAGCTTTTAAATTAAACTGCACAATGTTCCCAATCAGCGATAATGCATGGAACAGTTACGGCGAAGCACTAGAACAGATCGGACAAACTAAGGAAGCGGAGGAAATGTACGTCAAGTCCTTGCATCTAAACCCGGTAAACATCGATTCGCAAAAAGCATTGGAACGAATCCATGCTGCAAGCGGGATTAAGAAATAATATTAATAGAAGTACAAATCCAAACTTTTTTGTACAGGATTTAAGAAGTTTATATACGCTGTGAGAACACTAAATATTATAAGAAAAGAGGACGAGCATCGAATTCTTGATTTAAGGACAAATCGCAATTTAGGGCATCGTAGCATAGCCAGTGAGATGAAACGTTTATATGAGTACTCAATCTCGACTGCAACTGTTCATAAAATTCTTAAAAAGAATAATAAACAGTATTTGAAGCTTAAGCGTTACTACCGTAAAAAACAAACACAATATCATGCCGGTATTTTCAGGTTTCAGAAGGGATAATAAATAAAATCAATGTTGCTTAAATATAATTTTCTACTAGACTCAGCAATCACAACAAGCCCAGACAAACGTCAGGGCCTGTTGCTATCAGTGATTTTTAAGTTTTAATGTCAAGTATCTTTTACTGTTTTATAGTGTTAAAAATAAGGGAAGAATGTCCAAACAGATCGCCCTTCTTCTAATTTCCCAGATCATTATTCTGCATTTTTCTTCTTGTGCTTTTTATTTCGTCTTTAAGCTTTCCAAATTTATAAGTGACATTGAAACCAAATGACTTATAATAATCTCTCACATAATTACTTTGGTAGAAATCAATTCCATTTATTTCAGTAACTCCATTCCTGAATTTATTAAAAGGATTATTGATATAGGCTGAAAATGAAAGCTGATTGTCCAAAATACGTTTGCTGAAACTGAAAGAAGAGCCTGTAAAAACATTGGTCGTACTTTGAAGACCGGCCGGCATTTTACTATTGATATCGATGCTTGAATTGATATTCCAATTATTTACAAACTGGTAATTGGCTGAAAAATAAATATAATACGTAAAAAGATTGTTTTCAACTTCAATGCCATCCAGCTTACCTTTAATAAAGAAAAAAGCAGAATTTCCATTGACACTCAAAGTCAGTTTTTTAGTGACAGGATAATTCAGGTTATAGTCCAAACCCAATCGGCTTGCTTTGCTAGAGTTTTCAAAGGTTGTTCTCGTAATATTTGTCGCAGGATCATAAGTTGAAACTTTCAGATCGATCTTATTAAAAAAGGAATAACCTAATCCAAGGTTAAGGCTGATCTTATTATTATAAGAATAATTCAAATTTGAAGTCTGTAAAGGAAATATTAGATCAAATGCGAACAGACTACCAACTAATAATCAATATCATGACTCAAAAAGACCAGAATTTCTAGAGAAAAATTTAAAGTATTATAGAAACTTCCCCAAAGAAAAGAATCTTGATATTGATTTCTTACATACTCCTTCTCTTTTAAACCTAGATTCCCACTCATTGAATGACCTATTACCATTGACAAAATCGACTAGTAATGTATATCTTTTTATTCCATAAAAAAATTTTACAAATATTTGCACTCCTCTTTTTTTCAAAATAAAGTGATTTTAATTTTGGAAAAACATCCTATTATTTTAAATTTGTTATCAATAAGTTAATAATGAGAAAATAGTTAATTTTAACACTATTGGTGGTAGGAAGTTTTAATTTTGCACAAGAAATTAAGAGTTCAACGGTTCAAGATTCAGTCCAACTTACAAAAGATGTCCAGGAAGTTCTTATAAAAGCACAACGAAAAAAACAATTTGTAGACAAGGCAATTTATACTTTTGATGATGAAGCCTTAAAAAAAGCAAGATATGCTAATGATCTACTGCAAACCTTGCCTGAACTTCAATTTGATCCTATTTCCAGCAGTATTTCTAGTATTAAAGGGGGGAAATTTTTACTTTTAATAAATGGTGTTGAATCTACAGAATCACAGGCAAGAGGCATTCGACCGGAAAATGTCATAAGAGTTGAGTATTATGATAACCCTCCTACCCGCCCGATTCGCCATCGGCTTGTGGCATTCAATACATTCATTATCAAAGTCATGTGTTTCTCCATAGGGCTTAAGATCATTTCCCTTCCATCTTCCCCATCCCCATTCTTTAATCTTTTTATACTTTTCTGCATCCTTTACCCTCAATTCGACCTGAAGAAATTCACCTATTGCAATACTACCATCCTGCTTTATCAACTTTACGACAGATATTAATGTTATTTGTCTCACAATATTTTTAATGCTTTTTTGCATATTTTTGTAAAAAAGCAATATTGAATGCCAATAGTGATTAAAAATTTATGGGAAAAACAAAATTTATAAGAACATTATGCACATTACATTTCCTTTTTGTGTTTTTTCAGGTACATGCACAGAATACAATACCAGAAATTGACAGTCTACAAAAAAATGAAGCAAAGAGATTACAGGACATTGGTAACCTGAGAGGGAAGATTTTACTTGAAAAATCACTGTTTAGACAATCCAAAAAATTAAAGTATAAAAAAGGAGAATTAAGAGCATGCATTGGCATCGCATCTACACTATGCGGTCTTTCGAGGCATAAAGAAAGCTTTCAGCTCTTAGAATATTCTAGCAGAGAGCTAAGGAATTTTGATGACGCTGAACTAAAAACTAAACTAAATATTGTATACGGAAGGAATTATTATAGCTTAGGAATGTACAAAAAAGCGGTAAAAAGCTTTAATGAAGGAGTAAAAAATGCTTGTGAAATTGAGGATACAAAGAACAGGAAAAAACAGCTTTTTTATATTTATGAATGGAAGAGATCGAGCTTCTCTATGATGGGAATGAGTGATTCAGCAAAAATAATGGAACGCAAATGTATGGAATCTCCCATTCCGATGTTATTTATAGAAATAGCGCAAAGGCATATGATGTCTGGCCAGATAGATTCAGCAGAATTTTATCTGGGTAAAGCTGCCGTTTTAGCCCAAGACGCCTCTGCGGAGAGTAAATCCAACGTGCTTCGAGGCTATGGTGAACTGTATATGAAGACAGAAGATTATGACAAAGCACTGACCTCTTTATTCAGTTCTTTAAGCATTTCCCAAAAAGCAGGGCTCAAGAGTCGTGACAGAGAAACATACAAACTCATTGCCCAAGTTTACAACAGGCTTCATCATATTGAAAAAGAAAACGAATATTTGCAGAAATACTCTACTCTTAATGACAGCCTTATTGAGAATGAGAAAAGCGCACTGGATATTCCGATAGAGATATTACTTAACCAAACGGGGGAGAAAGGCATCAAGAACAATACAATTCCTCCTAACTACATCGTCCTGTTATTAGCGGGTTTCACGGGTATTTTGCTCACCTACGCGATTTACAGTAAGAAGCAGAAATCTAAGAATAAAATAATCCGTGAAGAAGCATTACCTATCAATGATGATAATAAAAAACCGGATATCAGCCTGAATGAAGTGGTTCAGCTTGCCATAAATGGAGATCCCACTTTTATCATCGTATTTAAAGATTTTTATTCTGATTTTTACACTACTTTAACTTCAAAACATCCAGAACTTACGCTCAATGACCTGCGGTTTATTGCCATGGTGAAGCTCAATTTTTCCAACAAAGAGATTGCCCAGTATGGGAATATGTCGATCCGAACTGTCGAATCAAAAAAGTATAGATTACGAAAGAAACTGGATTTACCGGCAGACCTTGATTTTAATCAATGGGTTTTGGGACAATAGTATACATTTATTTTTTTAAAATTTTGAATCAGTCACATATTTCCAACACAAAAGATACATCCTAAACACTAATAAATTAGTTTTTTTCCAAAATTTATTCTGGTAGTGTCAAATCCAATAAAAAATAATTTTAAACTTATTTATACTTATATCTTAAATGAATTTTGAAAATATATTCAATTTCTTCTACCCTCTTTTAATCATCGAAAAAGATCAGAGCAAGTGTAATTATTCAGCAAGGTTGCAACACTCATATTCATTATCTATACTAATCAAAATAGTGTATCAATAATAACATAATGCTCTATAAATTAACAACATGAAAAATTTAAGATTAATTATTTGTTTCTTTCTTTCTTTTTACAGCAAAAAGCATATACAGTCAGCAAATAAAATTAGAAAAGGCAAATCTTGTGCCCCATAATGTTTATATGTAAATCAACAATTTACAAGGAGAAGATATTATTAAAGTCGTAAAAGATTCTGCTATTAAAGAAGCGGACGAGCCTACATTTGTCCAAATAAAAAACACTGAAATACCGGTATTTTTAATATAGAAAATTGGAGAATAAGTCCTGCAAATTCTCCATAGAGTTCTTATTTATATTTTCCAATTACTTCATTGAGAAATGCTTTATATTTTTCACTTATGGGTACTCTTTCATTTCCAACTGTAAGACTATTTTTTCCGATAGTTTGTAAATGTTGAAGTGATATTATATGTGAATTATGAACTCTGATAAAGTTCTCAGAATCAATCTTTTCCATAATAGACTTCATTGTTTGATGCACAATAAGTTTTCTGTCCTCCGTATAAATGATAATGTAGTCTTTAAGAGCACTGATACGTTTGATCTCACTTAAATTCAATTTTACATCTTCATTATTGAAGCGCACAAAAATAAATGAATCTTTGAGAAAATTCTGAGTACTTTTCTCCTTCAGCATTTTCGAATTGCTGTAATGTTTATAGCTTTTGTAAACGGCTTTGAGAAATCTTTCAAAAGAGAATGGTTTCAACAGAAAATCAACTACTCCCATCTCGAAACCCTGTACTGCAGAATCATCATAAGCTGTAGTAATTATTACATCAGGAAGTTTGTTGAAGCTTTTCAAAAACTCTATCCCTGAGATGTTAGGTAGGTTGATATCAAGAAAAATAAGGTCGATATTTTTCTCTTGCAAAACAGGGATGGCTTCCTGGATATCATAACAGTTTTTCACAAGATTCAGGAATGGTATTCTTGAGATATATTCTTCAATAACGTGATGCGCCAATTCTTCATCATCAACAATTATACAGTTCATATTTAATTCAATTGAAGTTTTAAATTAATTTTATATTCTGATCCGTTATCGTTAATATCCAGCTGGTATTTTCCCGGATAAAGGAGGTTCAGCTTCAATTTGGTATTTTCCACTCCCAATTTGTTCTCGTTGGTTTTTTCATGGTTTTTTCTTTCATAAAAATTCCTGATGCTGAAATCCAGCAGCCCATTTTGCAAATGGACATTAATATCCAGAGGTCCTTTCCTCAAATCAGCATACTTAAATGCGTTTTCCACAAATGTTAAAAGTAGAAGCGGTTCAATTTCATAAAGATCAAAATTACCATAAAATTCACAATTAATATTATTGAATTTACTGAAACGGATGGACTGTATCTCGATGTATTTCTTAATGTTGGTAATTTCATCATTCAGATTATTTCTCTGCATGTTTTTATTATTAAGCACATAACGCATAATATCAGATAAAATAAGAATGACCCTGGGAGTGTCTTTAGACTGTGTGATGGATAATGAATAAATACTGTTAAGCGCGTTAAAAAAGAAATGGGGGTTGATTTGCTCACGCAGGATTTTTAATTCGCTGGACTGTCTTTCAAATTCCAGAGCGCTGATTTTTTTTCTGTTCTCCATCCATTTATCTAAAAAGAAAAGCAGGGTACTGAAAATAATGGAAAAAATTCCTATTTTGAAGAAAATGTCGGAAAAATGGATATCATCATTAAATGAGCCTATCTTTCCATCTTTCGGAAGAAGTGGAGGGTGCTGTGGCAATGGCGGTATAAAAACGATCATAAGAGCAATATATATCACGGCAAACGAAATCGTAATGACAAGAATTTTTTTAGGCGTCTGTCGGATAATAAACGGGAGAAATATATAATAGTTTATGTAAAACAATATCATGGAAACCAGGAATATTTTCAGGTTCATGAGGAGAAGAAAATTCCCGAAAATAGAATAGTCTATGATCAGTTTGAAGAAAATAAGAATACTCCAGATAATCCAGTGATAAATGTAGGGGGTTTGTATTTGTTTAAAAAATGAAGTCATAAAATCCATCTGTTTATTTATGTGCACAAATTCCTTCAATACGTAATTGAAGGAACTTTCATTGTAATTAAAGCATCTAATACTCTATATTCATAGAATCCAGTTCATGTATAGAAATTTTTGGTAAAGAATATTTATCTATTTTACTCACAACAAGATCGGCTGTCTTTCGTGCATCTGTTTTGGTTTTAAAGCTTTTATTCCCCTGTATGGCAGGGACAAAAGGCTGGTTAATTATTATCTTTTGTTTTTTTAAGATTTGATAGCCGTATCCTGAATTTTGTTTTGTTATTTTAATTTCAAGACTGTTATTTTTCTTTTCACAGCTGACCAGAAATATTCCCAACAAAAAGAATAGTCTCAAAAAGTTTTTAATCATCATCATTTTCACTTTCGTTTGGATGAAATACCCAGATATCATCAAAATACGAGGAACCACTGTTTCCTGTAAGCACATAGCCATAATTTCCTAATGAAAATGCACATGCACTTTCTCTGGCAGATCCTTCAAATGCTGTTCTTTCCGTCCAGTCATTAGTCGATGGGTTGTATTCCCAGGTTGTATTTCCTACACCACCCGTAGATCCTGTTGAAACATATCCTAAACCTCCGGCTGCAAAGGCTGCAGTTGAAATACGGCTTTGTGAGTCGTCGTCATTACTGGTGTCTACTTTTCTTGTCCATGTTTCAGAAGATGCATCAAAGGCCCAAAAATCTGAAACCAGGCTGTTGTTATTACTTCCAAATCCAACATATGCTATATTATCGATGACAAAAACGGCACCATCTCTTCTCTTAGAGCCTCCTAAACTTGTTATCGTGCTCCATGATGCATCAGACTCACTGTATTTATAAAAATCTTTTAGCTCGCTTCCGTCATATCCTGTTCCTACATAACCTTTATTTTCTATCCCGAAAGCTAAGGCTGCATATCTTCCTGTTCCAGGAAAATCATCGATCTGGCTCCATGAATTAGAGGAAGGATCATATTTGTAAAAATCTTTCAGTTTATTCAATCCATCATATCCTGTTCCTACATACCCATATAAATTAGTGGCAAAACCTACAGCAGAACTTCTTTTTGACCCTAAAAAATCCGCTTTTTGAGTCCAGGCATTAAGATTAGGATCATAGCTCCATAAATCATTATAATAGACATCTCCGTCATATCCTCCTGTTATATATCCCTTTCCATTTACAACAAATGCTGAAGCATTGGAACGGGGTTTACCATCCAAATCCGAAACTCTTATCCAGTTACCTATCAGTTCATCGTCATCATCATCATTTCTACAACTTACTACCAAAAATGTTCCTGCAAAAGTAAGAGCTAAGACTAAAAGTTTATTGTTCATTATTCATTTCTTTTTTGCAAAACAATTTCATTCTGATGTATTGCGAAAATTTTTTAGACAGATCACTGCTTTTTATAGTCAGATTATATTGTTTTTACGATGGTTTAAAAATATTTCCAAAATAGCCATTTATCTAAAGGTACATTAGTTTTGTCTAGAACTAACGGCCAAAGGGAGAATAAATTTTTCCTCAATAGCAGTTTCCTCTATGTTTGCGGAAAAAAGATGTATAAATACCTATTATTATGTGTTTCATTATTGTTTTTATTTTCCTGTGAAGATGAAAGCAATACGTATGAAGTGGGAAGCTCCTGGATAGATGCCCAATCCAAAATCGTGATGATCGATACCCTTACTATGAAGATGTCGACAATTATGGTGGACTCTGTGGTGACTTCCGGAAGAAGCGTAATGATGGTAGGTAATATAAAAGATCAGACTTTCGGTAAAGTGACTTCTTCTTCCCTTTTTGAACTTACTCCTGAAAGCTATACATTAACATCTCCCTCCAATGCTGTTTTTGATTCCGTGGTCATGTATCTTACGAATACAGATTTTTATTACGGAGATACCCTGAAAACATATAAGCTTGATGTACATCCTTTAGCAGACAGGATAAAACTTAATAACGGATATCTATATAATAAAAGTAATTTTAATTACTCGTCAAATTCTATCGGAAGTACAGAATTTTATCCCAGACCAAACACAGACAGTAGTTATGTAAAAATTAAACTGGATCAATCGTATGGGCAAACGCTTTTTAATACCTTAAAAAACAATGATGTTAATAATCAGGAATATTTTCTGAATTTTTATAAAGGTTTGGCATTGGTTCCTTCTTCCGAAAATAATGCGATGTTGCGTTTTGGAATAAATTCTTCTTATCAGGTGCAAATCAGTAAAAGTACTAAAGAAAAAGTTTCAAATATTGTGAGAATGTATTATCATACAATATCGCAAAACGGAACTGAGCCAGTGAAATACACATTAGATCTGAATCCGAGTACAAGTTATCAATACAATAAAATTCAAAGCGACTTTACAGGCTCTGATCTGGCAAATCTTACCCCGGCTAATCCCATACCATCAGCAAGTTTAGGAAATAAGACTTATCTCATGGCGGGAATCGGTGTTTATACTAAAGTAGAGCTTCCTTATCTGAAATCACTGAAAAATTTGTATGAAAATTATAAGATCATTGATGCTAATCTTTCGGTAAGTCCAGTTGCCGGATATTATTCTCATCAATTTTATAATCCCAGTCCGCTTTATTATTATGTAGGAGATAAATTAAACCATATTGTGAGTGCATACACTTCTGACGGAAGCACTGAAATCACATCCGGCTTATTGGCCGACAGCGAGTTTCAAAATGAGCATGTTTACAATTTTTCTTTGACAGAGTATGTTAAATCTATATTGTCAGAATCTGCAAACTCCAATTACAATACACTTATTTATCCTTCTTCATATATGGACGTACTTTCAGGAAAAACCGTATTGGGAGACCAGAAGAATACAACAAATCCTGCTAAACTTAAGGTATATATTTTAGGATATTAATTTAGAATTATGAATAAAAAAAATAAAATATTAATCAACCTATTCTTCCTGTCTGCTTTTGCATCAGAATCTTCGGCTCAGAACTCCTCTCCGTATTCATATTTTGGAATAGGAATGTTTAATAATGTAGATGATGCCAGAAATATAGCCTTAGGGAATACCGGTATTGCATTGGATGCACCGGATTATATCAATTCTAAAAATCCTGCGGCCATGACTGCCATTTCTACAAGGAATGTGATTTTAAATGTGAGCGGGATGCTCAAATATAATACAATTTCCAGTAATTTAGGATCAGACAGAAGATTGAGCTCCAATTTCACCAATTTCAGTGCTGCTTTAAGGATTTCAAAAAATGCTTTTGTGGGTATCAGTATGCAGCCGGCAACTTCTTCCGACTATAAGATCTCATCTACCATTCCAATTGAAGGAACTGCCAGCGAATATCCCGTTACTTACGAAGGAAGTGGAGGCATCTCAAACTGGGGAATAAGTTTAGGATATAAAATTAATGATAACTGGAGTGTCGGAGGTAAAGTAAAAAATAATTTCGGAACCATTGTCCGTAAAGAAACCATTACAACAACTTCAGAGGTTGAAATCAGCAGAAATATAAGATATACAGGCTTTAGCTATAACCTGGGAACACAGTTTAAAAAAGATTTTACAGAAAATTTTCAGCTGACTTTGGGGGGTGTCGTTAATTTCGGAAGTAAACTGGTTTCAAAAAGGGAAGTTTCATATACCGAAAATAAAGATTATACCAACAGTGTTATCTCAAAACTTTCTTCGAATGATTCTTCGCTTCCTTTAGAACTCGGACTGGGAATAGGTCTTTTGAAAAATGAAAGATATCGTATGACTTTTGACTTTACACAGAGTAATTGGGATGATGTAAAAAATACTGAAACTTCAGAGCAGTATTACAGACAGAATACCTATGGTTTGGGGGTTGAAATTCTTCCTGGAAGAAAACAGATCGAAAAAATTTCCGAAGCGTTTATTTATCGTTTCGGAATTAATTATGATACCGGATATTATAAAATCAATAAAGCTAAAATTGACAAATTAGAAGCCACCTTTGGGCTGGGTATCCCTCTAAAAAAAGTGATGCTGAATGTAAACTATGGATATGGGATTCACGGAGTCCAAAAAAATGTTTCAATCAGAGAAAATTATCATATGCTGAATATTAGTGTGAACATTCTCGATATCTGGTTTAAGAAACGTTATCTTGATTAAATAAGTATTTTTTAAACAAGCATATTTAAATGATATACAGAATTAGATCAAACCATAGCCATTATTGCCAATCAATAGACAAACTGACTATTCTGTATCAAAAGACAGTCATTTCACCCTCTAGTTTTCCAGTTTCATCGCATTATTACATCATCGGATTTAATATTTTCCTTTCTTTGTAACAATGATTAAGAATGAGAGAAAAATATATCTTTATAGTGCCTTATTGATTACTCTGGTGGTCAATTCAGCAAAACTGATGGCTCTTAATGGTGATGGAATCATTGCCCGTTACTGGCAGTTCAATATCTGGGAATATGGTTTTCAGTTTCTCTACAATATGATTTTCTGCCTGGTCCTGCTGCATGTTAATCTCTCACGAGGTAAGCTTTTTAATGTATTCAGAGAAAACAGACAGTGGTTTAAACTATACGCATTCAACACCTTGCTGGTTGTAGCAGCCATTATACTGGGAAGCGTTATTCATTCTTTATTATTTGGAGTCGTTCAACTTCCAGGAGGCAGGATAAGAGGATATTTTGCACGCTTTTTACTCAGCAGCATAATGATTGCCGTAGTTATCCGTCTTATTCTTCTGATGCGTGAAAGCAGAAATAAAGACCTGATCAACGAACAGCTGCATACCTCCTACCTTCAGGCCCAGCTGCAATTACTTCAGGAACAGTTAAATCCACATTTCCTTTTCAATACGCTGAGTAGCCTTTCTGCCATCGTAAGGGAAGATCCACGTCTTGCGCAGACGTATATTTTACACCTTTCCAAAGTTTTCAGATATACATTGGTGCACTCAGGCAACGAGATGGTATCCCTGGAAAAAGAACTTCAGCATCTGGAATCCTATATTCAGTTGGTGAAAATGCGGCTCGAAAATACCTTTCAGATTCAGATTAATATCAACGCAAGTATTTTAGGCAAACAGATTCTTCATTTATCACTGCAACCTTTGGTAGAAAATGCCGTTAAACATAATAGAGCTACAATTTTATATCCGCTAATGGTAGATATTTATGAAGAGAATGAATGGCTCATTATCCGAAACAATCTTCAGCTTACCATCAGTGAAACAGAAGGAACCGGACTTGGACTCGCCAACCTGAATGAAAGATACAAATTACAAACTCATCATGAGATAGAAATACATCAGACCAAAGAATATTTTATGGTAAAACTTCCGTTGCTATGACACAAAATTTACATATTATAATCATTGAGGACGAAGCGGCCACAGCAAGAAACCTGGAATATATCCTGCAAGAAATTAATCCGGATATTAAGATCATTATAACATTACAAAGTATAACAGAATCAGTACACTGGCTAACGAATAATAATAGTGATTATGATCTGATATTTTCAGATATACGGCTTTCGGATGGATTATCATTTGAAATATTCAGACAAATCAATATTAAAAAACCTGTCATTTTTGTTACAGCATATAATGATTATGCCATTGAGGCCTTTCGGAACAATGGCATTGATTATGTTTTAAAACCTTTTGACAAGGAAGAAATACAGCGGACGCTGCTTAAATACAACACCCTTATTGCTGCTGATTTTAAGAGGGAACAGACCAAAACAGCAGCTCTGCTGCAACAGCTCCAGTCTGCAACGAAGCAGTATAAAAAATCATTCCTGATCCATTATTGTGGTAAGCTTATCCCGATAGAGGCAGCTAAAATCAATTGGTTTTATACTGCTAACGAGATTGTATATGTACATACGGCAGATGGCAGGCAATACGTAACGGAATTTACACTGGAACAACTGGAGCGTGAGCTGAATCCCGCCCTGTTTTTCAGGGCTAACCGCCAGTTTATGATCAACAAAAATGCATAGATACCGTTGAATATTTTTTTAATGGAAGGCTGCTTGTCAAAATACATCCATTACCTCAGGAACAAGTGCTTGTCAGTAAAGCAAAAGCAATGCAGTTTAGAAAGTGGCTGGATCAATAATAACTTCACCCCGGAATTTAGCAGGTTCACCCTTTTTTATCTTAACGGAGACCATAGGTATTGCTACATTTGTTTCATTAAAAATTAAATTTTTCCAAGATGCTTTTAAAACAAAAAAAAAAATTGCTTCTTCTTGTAACAGCTTTTCTATGTACGGCATTTACAAGCTTATCGGCACAAACAAAAAAATTAAAGGACAGCACTCCGGAACAGCGTGCAAAGATGCAGACCGAGTGGATGAAAACTAAGTTAGCCTTAAATACTACGCAAGTCCAGCAGGTCTATGCTCTTAACCTTCAATATGCTCAGAAGAATGACCCTGTTATTCAAAGTAATGAAGGCAAACGGGCTAAATTCAAAAAACTGAAAGCCTTCCAGAAAGAAAAATCTGATGCACTCAGCCACATTCTGGATGCAGGACAATATAAAAAATATCAGGAGCTTAAAGATCAGATGGTTCAAAATTTTAAAGAGAAAAGAAAATGAAAAAACTAGTATATCCATGGGTAATGATCATGTTCATTACCACTTCAGCCTGCTCACAGAGCAGTAGTAACGATAATGATGAAATGGCTTTACAGGCAACACCCGGTAACAGTTTTCAGGGACCCATACAAAAACCTACGTCAGGATATGGTGCAGATGGTAATTATGAGGTAGAAGAAATTACTTTTAACAATCCCCAATATGCAGGAACGCAGGTTTCAATTTTCTATCCGAAAGGGATCACTTCTCCCAGGCCTACCATATTCTTCTCACACCCATTTGGTGGGGAGGAGAAGGATTACAATATAGAGCTGTATAACTTTATTGCAAAGAAAGGCTATGCAGTGGTATTTGTACCCTACCGTACTATTGACATCAGTGTTGATCACCGCTACCAAACCTTATGGGAAGGATTCATAAAGGCTGCTGCAGATTATCCCAATATAATTGATACTCAAAAAGTAGGATTTATGGGACATTCTTTTGGTGGTGGAGCAAGCATCGATCTCGCCTACAAAGCATTTACAGAAAAAGGATGGGGACAGAATGGCCGTTTTCTTTTCACCATGGCACCGTGGTATTCTTTTAACTGGAACAGTCCGTTAACCACCCAACAGCAATTGCAGAGTTTTCCGGCCAATACCAAAATGATAACACAGGTCTATGACGAAGATGATGTAAATGATCACCGAATGGCAATTGATATCTTCAAAAACATCAATATTACCAACGCTGAAAAAGATTTTATCTATTTTAAATCATCCACCGTTAACGGATACAATTATGTAACGGATCATGCTATGCCTAGCTCCCGAAAAGCCTTTGATGCATTAGATTATTATGGAGTCTACCGTCTTTTGGATGCCATGATGGATTATAGTTTCAATGGAAATGCCAATGCCAAAAATGTAGCTTTAGGTAATGGTTCCACTGCACAAGCTACCATGCCTTCTTACAACGGACAATCAATGGCTCCACTGGAAGTCACAGATAATCCCACACCGAAATATCTGCAAGGCAAATATCAGTTTCAATGCGGAGACAGCACCAATCCGCGAATTTCCTATTGTAACTAATTAAAAAAAGGCTATGATATAATTAAGCCTACACTTCTTAGCTTTATAAAAAGCGACGGCGGTTAACCAAAGGATTTGCTCTGCCAATCTATATAATTCGATTGATATTGAGCATATATTCTCGTAGGCTAAAATATATCATTGCCTTAAAATTAGTTATACTCATTTTCTTGATGAAAATCTTTTGTGAAAGTTTTCACAGAATCTATTAATTAAAGGAAATCAATTATTCAATTCTTTCTTTATCCCATTTGCCCATCGTTCAATTTCAGATTGATCTGAAGCAGAAAGCTTTGCGTTCCGATGAACAACCGTATAAGAAGTAAGCGGCATTTCACCCATTTTTACGGTTTCTACAATCTCATCAAGTTTTTCAAGCTTTTTTTCGCGGCTATAAGTATTAAATTCATCAAAGTTCAAATGTCTTTTGCCAGAATTTACGTGATCAGCCAACCACCATTTCACTGGCTGTACTTTACTGTACCATGGGTAGGAGGTATTATTGGAGTGGCAGTCATAGCAACTTGTTTTCAAAATTTCTTGAACTTTTGCCGGTATTTTATAATAATTTCCGATAGCATTCTCAGAGCGACTTTGGCTGATATTTTCTTTAACATTAATAAACTGAATACCAATAAACAGTAACAACAGTATAATTAAAATATTTTTTACGGTGAAAAATGACTTATCCATTATTTTAGGTTTTTAAATTTATATTTATATTTTTTGCGGAATTACTCCTCTTCGCTTGCCGTATTTTTAAGCTTCATCAAAAGCGTGTACGCATTTTTGGCGACGATTTTTTTATTCTTGAAATCTTCAAAATTTTTGATCTGAACAAAACCGTTTTCAGCTTCTCCCAACGTTACAGGAGCCAGTTTATAGGTTTGTTTTTTTTGTTGAACAAAAACATAATTGTTCCCTTCAAAACTGACAATACTTTCCTCTGGAAGTGCATTGGAAAAGGATGTTTCAGTATCGATCTCAGCGTTCATATATATTCCGGGAATCAGGTTCTGGTCATACTGCTCAAAATGGCAATGCACATCTGCCGTTCCGTCTGCATTGATATCTTTGCTGATGAGAATAATTTTTCCATTATATTTTTTCTCCGGCTGCGTATTGGTATAGGCGGTAAATCTTTGTCCTATTTTCAGCATTTCAAGGTCTTTTTCATATACTTTAAGATTCAGATGAATGTCATTAGGATTGATGAGTTCAAATAAAACATCAGACGGATTTACAAACTTTCCTATATTCACATTCACTTTGCTCACAAAACCATTGATTGTACTGTAGACCGGAACACTTTTTCTAATATTCTCAGCGGTTAAATTTCCCGGATTGATATTGACAAGCTGAAGCTGTTCTGCCAAAGTATTCATCATGATCCTTTGGCTGTTCATTTCAGACTGAGCCTGCTGCATTACTTTATCACTGCTTGCCTGGCTCTGGTTGAGCTTTTTCTGTCTGCCATAATCCAGTTCTGCAAAATGAAGTTTTGATTTTGCCATCAGATAATCCTGCTGAAGCTGTATAAATTGAGGATTTTCGATAACAGCAATCACCTGTCCCTTATTCACCCGCATTCCCGGAAGCAGATTGGTATTTTTCAGATAACCACCCAGAGGAACGCTTACGGAAACCAAATTCTGAGGCGGAACATCTATTTTCCCATTGATTTTAAGTACCGTAGAAATATTTTTCACAGAAAGTGACATTGTTTCTATAGGCGTGTTTTTAAGCTGGGCATCGGTAAGTATAACGATACTTTCATCTTTAGAAGTTGTTGGCTTTATAACAGCTTCTTCTTTTTTATGGCATTGAACCGAAAAAAAGAGGACAAGCATTAATAAAATCAAATATTTATTTTGAATTAATCTTGACATAATTTATTGATTTAAAGTAATATATTCCAGTTCAATGATACTTTCATTAAGATTCCAAACGGCATCTGTATAATTATTTTTGATGCTGATTGCCTGATTGGCAAGCATTACAAATTCCAGATAATTGATATCTCCGTTGATGAACTGTTTTTGAGCAGTTTCAAGAATGGTATCGGCATTTTTCAGTTCATATTTCTCGTACTGAGAAACAATTTCCATGTTTTTCTGCTGAATCTCTGAGAGTTTTTTATACTGTTTTTTTAAGGTAAACTCGGCATTCTGAAAATCATTTTCGTTCACTGATTCTACAATTTTTGAAGCTTCAATTCTTGCTTTATGGCTTCCCGAAAATAAAGGAACCGAAACGCCGACCTGAACAGAATGAAACTGAGGTGAAGCATTGTAAACCCTGTCATCTGCCCCCATTCCACGGAAGCTGTTGAGGTTGTAGGCGAGCTGTAAACCCGGCAGTAATTTGGATTTCTCCAAAGCCGTTTGCTGTGCTGCAATATTTTTTTGCTGTTCTAATATTTTCAACGAAGGATTATCGGAAACATCATTTTGTAGATTAGAAAGAGCGAAAATATGTTCTCCATCAGGAATGAATTCCGTTTCTGAATTGAGAAGCCATTGCAATTGCAGCTGCAAAGTTCTAAGTTCCTGCCGCACCTGTTTAATCTGGATTTCGATAGCTGATTTTTGGTTGGCAGCAGTCGTTTTTTCCAAAATATTACTCTCACCGCTTTTTAATCTTAAAGTTGCCTTTTCCAGAAATTGAGAATAAAAGTCTAAAGATTCATTCAGGATTTTCTCCTTTTCCTGCCAATATAGAATATTGTAGAATGTAAGCGTCACGCCTTTTTTCAGCTGATATTCTTTTAATGAAATAGTAAGCTCACTTTTTTTCCATTCTTCGGTGTACAGATTTTTCTGTCTTTTGTAAACGGTGGGAAATGCAATGCTCTGTGAAACTCCGAATTTTATATCCCGGTAAGCACTATTGATTTGTCCGTAGTCTGCAGAAATTCCTGTCTGAGGAATGTCTGAAGAAGTTTTAATAAGTGCTTTTGCATATTCTGATTTTAATTTTTCATTTTTCAGACCTCTATTATTTTTCAAAGCTATAGCAACAGCTTCATTTAAAGTGACCTTGGTTTGAGATTTCATAACACTTCCTGTCAATACAAAAAAGATGATAAGAATGGGTGTCACTGTATTTTTTCGTATTTTTTTCATTTTAAATCCCTTTTCAATAGTTACATACAGCAGCGGAAGCACAAAAAGCGTGAGTAATGTAGCAATCAAAAGTCCACCTATCACTACAGTTGCCAATGGCCTTTGAACTTCTGCTCCTGCTCCGTTGCTTAGAGCCATCGGAATAAAGCCTAGTGAAGCCACAAAAGCAGTCATCAACACAGGCCTTAACCTTGCTTCTCCGCCGTCTACAACAATTCTTACAATATTTTTAATTCCACCTTTATACAATCTGTTGAATTCTGAAATCAGGACAATTCCGTTGAGAACAGCCACTCCAAAAAGAGCGATAAATCCTACACCTGCACTGATACTGAATGGCATTCCCCTGGCTGCCAGTAAGAATACGCCTCCAATGATAGAAAGTGGAATCGCAGTATAAATCAAAAGGCTTTCCTTGACCGAATTAAAAGCCAGAAACAACAGCACAAAAATTAAAACCAAAGCAATTGGTACCGCAATCATCAGCCTGTTTTTTGCATTTTTAAGGTTTTCAAAAGAACCTCCGTATGTGATGTAGTATCCCGGAGGAAGTTTGAGCTGTCGGTCTACCTTAGCTTGAAGTTCTTCTACAATCCCCTGAACATCACGGTTTTTGATATTAAATCCCACCACGATTCTTCGTTGTCCGTTCTCCCGTTGGATTTGGTTCGGACCATCTTTAATCTCAACATTGGCAAGCTGCGAAAGCGGAATCTGATTACCTGATGGCGTAGGAACCAGTAAATTCCTGACATCATCCAGGTTTTTACGGTCATTACTATTTAATCTTACCACCATATCAAAACGTTTTTCGCCCTCAAAAACCAAGCCTGTACTTTGACCTGCAAAAGCGGTATTAATAACCCTGTTGATATCTCCGATAGACAAATGATACTGCGCTATAACCGGTCTGTTGTACTGGATAATAACCTGCGGAAGACCTGAAATGGGTTCGATATACAGATTTTGAGTTCCCTTTACTGTATTAACTATTTTTCCAAGCTGATTGGCATTTTTCACCAGTGTCTCCAGGTTTTCTCCGAATATTTTCAAAACAACATCCTGTCTTGCGCCTGTCATCAATTCATTAAAACGCATCTGAACGGGATATTGAAAACCAAATGTAACTCCCGGAACATCTTCTAAGGCTTTGCCCATTTTCCCGGAAAGCTCCGGAAAGGTTTTAGCAGAAATCCATTCGCTTTTATCTTTCAGAATTACCATCATATCAGAAGCATCCATCGGCATCGGGTCGGTGGGAACTTCTCCGCTTCCTATTTTGGTAACTACTTTCTGAACTTCCGGAAAACGGGTCTTCAGAATATGTGCCGCTTTTTGTGTACTTTCAGTTGTTGTTTTGAGATTGCTTCCGGGGAGAACTCTGGTATCAACAGCAAAATCTCCTTCTTCCAATGACGGGATAAATTCACCTCCCATTCTGCTTAAAACCACAACAGAAAAAGTAAAAAGAACAATCACGATACTGAAAATGATTTTGGGTATTCTTAAAACTTTCAGCAAAGCCTTACGATAAATTATTTCAGCTTTTGCCATTAACCGGTCTGAAAAATTCATTTTATGGCTTATTTTTTTGTTTAAAATAATAGAACTCATCATCGGAATATAGGTAAGCGAAAGCAGAAATGCCCCCAGTAAAGCAAAGGCAACGGTTTGTGCCATCGGTTTGAACATCTTTCCTTCAATCCCCTGCAGTGTTAAAATAGGCAAATACACTATAAGGATAATAATCTGACCGAAAACTGCACTGTTCATCATTTTTCCTGCAGAATCTATGACAATTGTATCCATTTCCTGTTTTGAAACCGAAAGGGCTTTGCGGAATTTTGAATTATGGGTAAACTGATGCATGACCGATTCTACAATAATAACAGCCCCGTCTATAATCAGCCCGAAATCCAGTGCGCCAAGACTCATTAAATTCCCACTTACCCCGAAGAGATTCATCATACAAATTGCAAAAAGCATCGCCAGAGGAATAACTGAAGCTACCAATAGCCCTGCACGGAAATTTCCTAAAAACAAAACCAGCACAAAGACAACAATCAACGCACCTTCCATCAGATTTTTCTCAACAGTTCCGATGGCGTTGTTTACCATCTTGGTTCTGTCTAAGAATGGCTCAATTACAACACCTTCCGGCAAGGTTTTCTGGATTTGCAGAATCTTAGCTTTTACATTTTTAATGACCTCACTGCTGTTTTCACCTTTGAGCATCATCACAACCGCACCGGAAACTTCGCCATTATCATTATAGGTCATTGCACCGAATCTTGTCGCATAACCATAGCGAACATCTGCAATATCTCTTATAAACAAAGGAACATCATTGTTTTTGGTGACGATTGAAATATTTTTAATATCATCCAGATTTCCGACCAATCCTTCGCTTCGTATGTATAAAACGGTAGGTCCTTTTTCAATATAAGAACCACCCGTATTCTGATTGTTGGTTTTCAGTGCATCGAAAACATCCGTAATGGTAACTCCGTACGCATTCAGTTTATCAGGATTTACTGAAATTTCATATTGTTTTAGCTTTCCGCCAAAACTGCTGACTTCCGCAACACCTTTTACCCCAAGCAATTGTCTTCTGACAATCCAATCCTGAAGCGTTCTGAGTTCTGTAATATCATATTTACTTTCATATCCTTTTTTAGGACGGACTACATATTGATAAATTTCCCCCAAACCTGTTGAAATAGGTCCCAGCGTGGGGGTTCCTATATCCGGAGGAATCTGATTCTGCACCTGCTGCAGTCTTTCTGCGACCTGTTGTCTCGCCCAGTAAATATCTATATCATCATCAAAAACGATGGTAACCAGCGAAAGCCCAAACCTTGAAAAACTCCTAATCTCTTTCAAGCCCGAAATATTACTGTTGGCCTGTTCTATGGGAAAAGTAACTAATCGTTCGATATCGGTAGCTCCGAATGACGGCGCTGTGGTTATCACCTGAACCTGATTATTGGTAATATCAGGGACTGCATCTATCGGTAATTTCGTCACCTGATAAGCTCCAACGCCTATCAATCCGAATACCAATAATGCTATAATGAGCTTATTCTTTACAGAAAACTCAATGATTTTTGTAAGCATATAATTATTGATTAATCTTAATTATTGTGATAAATTTTGGGCATTCTGAAACATCGGATAAAGGGTATCTGCATTATTTGCAAATACTTTTATGATAAATACAGAATACCTCCCAATCAAAGAATGATTGAGAAAAATGGATTAAGATTGATAAAATTTCGGGGGCTCCCAGATGGAATTTAAAATTTCTTTGTTGTAAAGTATACTTTTGTAAAAAGTTTTCTTTATTCCGGGAGCATTATATATTTTGTCTGTAAAATGAAAATCTACAGAAGGATTAATTATGAAAACAACGGAAAGGAGATTTGCATGTGAAACAAATGGCAATTTTTGATCTGTCTGATAATCTGCATCTTTTACGGGATGATCATAATGCATTTTCAGAAAATCTATAAGGGTGATATTTTTATTTTGTCCCTTATGTTGTAGAAAATGCTCTATAAGAACAGGAATTTTCAGCAACTGGTAAAGTTCAGTTGTTGAAACCAAATAGAAGGAAAGTAATACTATGGAAATAAGCCTTCTCACAATACAAAATTAGATTTTTTTCTTTTTAGAACGATTATAAAATAATACAATTTTTAATAATGAAAAATTGGTTAAGAGCTATTATCATCAATCACTTATATCTTCTGATCTGCTATTTCTAAATATTTAATTTTTTTTGTAAAAGATTCATTAACAGAAAAAATCATTACTGTACAAAATGTTTCCATCAGCATTTATAATATGTCCCCTCTCCTGTGATTCACAAAGCGTTTTGTAATATCATCGATAATTTTTTATTTACTTACCGTTCTTTACCACAATTTCTCAATTAGGCACCTGTAGGGATTTTTATATTGGATATTATTGATCTATAATTATGCAATTGATGCTTAATCATTTTAAGATCTTTTTTAAACATTTCAGAATCTTGGAATAGATTATTGTAATAAGCGATCCCGGCCAAAAGGTTTTCTTTAAAGCCGGTCCATTTTTTAGATTGGGAATTGGTAATCTTTCCGGAAAAAGCTTCAATCTCTTTTTTAAAATAATCCACATACAGTTTCAACTCGCTGATAAACATATGAGGTCGATAGCCATCTGAAAGAATATTAACATTTCCGTAGATATGCCGAACCATTTGGGAAAGGGAAACTTCCTTGTCAAAAAAAGCAAGATTAGGACCAGGACAAATAACTACTCCCTGTTTTTCTCCTTTTATTTCCATACCATGCTCAAGATATGCTGAGTTCGACAGCCCGACACATAAGCAGGATTTATCTATAATGCTCAATTTGTTTTTCTGAAATGTTTCTTCGGATAATTCGTTTTTTTGCTGTTCAAGTTCTTCTAGTTTAATTTTCTGATATTTTTTTGATGCAGTGCAGATTCCTTTCGGAGAGAACTCCTTACTCAATGCCAGAAGCTTTTTCGGACAAGAACTGCCAAATTTGTTGTTGGATATTTTCAACTTTTTCAATGTTTCGTTGGATGTTCCTTTTATTGCATTGAAAGGCACTCCTAACGGAGAGATGTTGCTCAGGAAAAGATCTTCTGCTTTTGCTTTCATAAGCAGTTGTCTCGTTTCGGAATCTAGTGTGGTTGCCTCAGGAACAAGAAGAAAGGGAGAGCCCCATCCTATGCTGTCTGCTTCATAATGGGAGAGTAAAAATTCATGTTCGTCTGATGTTCCGACTCCTCCCTGAACAGTAATTTTCATTGGTAATGGCTTGGAAACTAAATATTTACCTTTATACTCTAAGGCTGTGATCATTAAAGAATGTGCGGATTGGATCAATTCTTCTTTTCTTTGCTTAAACTCTTCCATAATTGGTCCCAATAACATACCTTCCGTTGCAAAGGCATGCCCTCCACAATTTAATCCTGATTCCACCCTGTATTCCGAAACCCACAGCCCTTTTTTTGCTAAGAAATTTCCTTGGATCATTGCAGAACGGAAATCACTCACCTTTAGAATAATTTTCTTTCTCAAACCTCCGTCTAAATCTGGAAAAAAATCATCAAATTCTTCTAAATAGGAGTAAAGGCGCGGATTCATTCCAGCGGAAAGAACTACTGATGAACTAAGCTTACTTTGAGCAAACCCTCTTAGAGAACTGTGTGCATCATTGTAATATGCAGGAAGCTGTTTATTATTTTTAAAATTGTCCTTATCTACTTTTGTCATAATATTAACATCAATATTTCCGGGAATAAGATGAGTATCTACAAAATTCTTAATAGCTAAAGCGTCATGCTCTTTTTGTCTGTCGAACCTAAGAAGAACATTTTTAATCGTTGATGCATTGGGCAGCATATTAATAAAGCCCTTCAAAGCCTCTTTATTTTTACTGATCTCCTTTTTAAATGACTCAAACTTTTCACAGACGATAGTATCAACCATGTCCAAATAAGCGCTGATCCTCCGAGCTCTATAATCTTCTTCATTGGTTGAAATGCCCCAAAAAGTAAGATTAAATTTCTTACTGTAAAGTTCCCTCATCTTTTCCACAATTTCATCATCAATGATTGAAATCACTGAAGAAATTCCGTATTGTGCCACCCGTATAGGGCTATCTATGGTATAGGCAAGTCCCATTACAGGAATATGAAAGCTATGTAATGACTTATTGTTCATATTTAGATTTTTTTGTATTTTATTATTACTAAGTAATAATCACCTCATTAAATTTCCTGTAAAATTATTAATACAATACAACACCCACCATAAGAAAAAGGTATAGATTAGAACCATTCTAAATAAAACAGCATATTTTCAATGATATAATCTATAATTCTATCTATTCTTTTAAGATTTATCTATAATTACATTAAAATTCTCAATTTAATTTGTCGGTAATACAAAAAAGTTTTTAAAGAAATGGCGATCACTGCTTCAATTACACCATTCTTTTATTACATCTCGACCCGCTTTACCTCTATTTCAATAATGTAAGTGTAAAACTATTTTCAGCAAAAGTATTTCTTGTTATATTTGAAGCACATGTCCCCCAAGTTCTAACAAGCATATAATATGCTCCGGTATTAAGGTATGCTATGTTGGAAGTGTAGATAAAATCAAAGCTTCCCGGACCTGCAGCCATGTGAACATCCTGAACAGTAAATGCAGGATTAACATTAGATAAGGTACTTTGGCTCAGATTATAGGCAATAAACTGGCTGCATCCGTTAGAACTTTAAAATGAAAAAAACCAATAATTTTTTTACTGTATGTTCAGTCCAGGTTGTTCTTTTAATCTAATTCTTCCAACAATATAGGGATATGAGCAACCGCCCTGTTTTATAATGTAGAAAAAATGATATTAATGATATGATACGAATCATTAAGATTTTTTCATCCAATTGATTTATATTTGTGTAAAGTTTATTAAGATTGTATCACTTTAAGAAAAATCACAATGCCCATAGTAAAATATGGAATAATTGAAAAATCCTTTCCTTGGCTTGTAAAAGCATTTATTTTGTCTGTTCTGTTGGATATAGCCAATATTGTTTTACAACTCAACCTGCCGGTTCCGATGCTGTATGGTATGATATTACTTTTTTCTCTTTCTGAATACAGGATAATAAAAAAAGTATATATTCTACATTTTTTCCCTTTTCTTTCCTTTTTTATTTTCTGGATTTTTTTGAAGGTTCTATCGGTAAAAGACCCTACTTTAGAGGTATGGGGACTGTTTGAAGGAGTTTTTACTGGTGTGTATATTATCTATACCATCTTCTATCTTTACCTTGCAAAGTTGTTTATCTGTAAAAAGGACAGTGAGGAACGGGCCATTATTTTCCATGTCAGAAACTTAATGATCTTTGTCTCACTCATATCGGTAGGAAAACTTTTAAAGCTGTTCAATTTTTCTATCATAAGCTTTAATCTGGCAGCGCTGAATGGTGCTGTTGATGTTTATACGATTGTTTTTGTCATTGCACATATTTTCGTTCTGAGGAAAAAAACCAACGCAGTTCCTGCCGAACAGAAAGTGTCAAAAAAAAGCACAGCTGCATTATCGCTGTCACCGGAACTCCTTGAACAGTATAAAGCAACTGTTGAAGACTTTTTTTCCTGCAGCAGAGAATATACAAAACCCAACTTTTCCATAACCTTTCTTGCAGAGCGTACAGGAATTCCCAAACATCATCTGAGTTTTTTGTTTAACCATTACCTGAAGCAGAATTTTAATGAATACCTGGCTAAATTCCGTATAGACTATGCTGTGGAAATGATGAGTAATGACTCTTATATGAACATGACCATCGAAAGTATCGCATTTGAATGTGGATACAGCTCTGCCACTACCTTTAATAAATGGTTCAAGTTTTTTATGCACTGTCTTCCCAATGAATTTATCAAAGATCTCAACCACATATCAAAAGTTGAGAGCACCACACGATTATGAAACTATCTTTTTATCTGCAAATTGTAATTATTATCATCTGCATCTTTTTCATCATAAAAAGCAACAGGGATAGCAGGCCTGTGCAGCTTGATATTATTCTTTACTTTTTCTACTATGCCCTGCTTCACAATATTTATACTTCTATTGCCTACTATATCTACTATCCTACCGAGAAGTTTTTTTTTATAGAAATAGGGGCACCTTTCGGAACTGCCTATGGGCTGCTTCTGTATTATGCCGCTTTAAAAACCAGCGATAGGGCGAATATTAATATTAATCTGAAAATACACATTATTCCCATTATATTCTGGTTTTTGATGTTTTTTGCATTCTTTATCAGTGGGATCTATGAGGATGTCCCGACCAGGAAACGGTACAACGGATTCCTTTATATGTATATGGTGCTGTCGTGGCTGTTTTATATTGTAAAACTTTATATCTTCCTTTACAAATCTACTGTTAATATAAAACTGAAGTCGATCCTCTCTACCATCTCCTACATATTGGGTTTTACAGCATGTGTTTTTATATCCTACCTGCTTTCTGTTAAAAAGTACAATAATGATTTTAAACGGACTCTGATATATCTTGCCTTTCTTTTCTGCATTATTGCTGCAATAAGGTTTTATCATTACAAAAAAAGCATACTTTCTGGTAAAGAACGGTCAAAAGATCAGAATCCGGAAGAAAACAGCGGCGATATATCCAATGAAGAAGAAGACCTGAAATACAAAGAACTGGTAAGAATTATGGAATCTGAAAAAATATACCTTACTCCTAAGCTCACTGTTGCTGAAATGTCCAGAATTACCAACATCAGTCCTCCTATTTTAGCCGAAATATTAGCTCAAAGGAACCATACTTTTGTGACTTTTGTGAACTCGTACAGGATAAATCATGCTATCGAACTTCTTTCCAATACGGATCTTCCTATTGAAGATATTGCCTACAGAAGCGGATTCAACTCCAGAAGCGCTTTTTATAAGCAGTTCATAAAAAATACCACCCGGCACCCAAGCGATTACCGGCCTGCATCATAATTCGGTCTAAAAATGATTATGGGAACAGCTTTCTCCATCTGGCAATGGTATTTCTGCTTAGCTTAAAATGCCTGGAAACTTCGGAGTTATTCAGATGATGCTTTTTCTGATAATTCAGAATCGTATTGATAGTTGCCTCATCATACGATTTATGCTGCTGGTTAAAGAATTCGGTATCTTTTTCGCCGTTACCAAAAATAATTTTGTTCAGTAAGATCACATCAAAAAGCAGTATTTCATCCTTCGCCAGAATTTCTCTGCAGTATTCCAGCTTATCAGGATGCTTAAGAGTAATGATATCGCAGAATATCTTTTTATAATTGGGCTTGCTTTTTATTATGGGCTTCATCTACTTTAATATTTGAATATTTATAGGTGTCTGACTATCGAAAATGGAAATGCTGTTTTATAAATTCAAATCGTATCATCGTATTTGCTGATCCATTTATATAGTGTCGCTTTGGGAATTCCATATTCTTTAATAATTTCAGATTTAGTTTTCTCTTTATTGGCTATTCTTCCAAGTATAAACTCTATGATTTCTTTTGTATATATGTTTTTACGGAAAACGGGCAGTTTTGTATCTTTTACATTATCCGAAGCCGATGGGGCATAAAGAATTAAATGCTGGCTATATATCCTGAAAAAATCATATTCTAAAAGTTTACTCCACCGCAAAAGTATTTCACTGTTTATACCCGGCTGTGTAAACATTTCCAATATTTTATCTTCATCTGTTTTAAGAAAATTGCATGTCCTTACCATATCTATATTCTTTTCTTCCCATCTTTCTCTGATAATATTCCCTATATGAATTTCTTTAAACTTAAATTTTGAATTGCCTTTGCTATTTTCAGCCATTTTTCTAAATAATTTATTTAATTTGTGTTCTGCAGTGATAGTCTATTGGTAGGAAGTATCTTCCGGATATTTTTTACAATAATTTTAAGAATATTATTTTAATCCTCAACTTGTCCAAAAGTAAATATCTGATAGAGCGCATATAATAGTGCCGTCTTAACTCAAAATTTTCCCATTGCTGCAATTTATTAAGATTTATTTTTGGAGTAGAATAACTTTTTCAATACATCCTACTGTCGCAAAACCAACTCCGGCAACCTATAAGGTCTGGCAGATAAAACAATAGGCTGAACATATGAGGGAATCCAGCCTAATTGTATTGAAATGAATTTTTTCCATCATTAAAGGGTATTTACCTTCATGTTTTAGAATCATATCACTTTGTTGAGATAAATTTACATTCTATTTTACACGCAAAAAAACAAATGTTGTATCATTTTCCCGAAAACAGTACATATTTTATTAAAAACATTTCATTTGTTTCAATTTTCATCCGTCAAAATTACAGGGGTCTCCAAAAAACAAGTCTACTTTATGACTGATGAGAAAAAAAGAGACTATAAAAACATTACGATCTGCCATGTATAATTATTATTAGCAGGCTTTAGCATCATCGAAAAATCGGAACTTCAAAATATCTTCTGTAAAGTAAATTGTATCTACACTGAAAATTAATGCAAGGGATTTTTAAGGATGTAAAGATAATTTCCAGCCTTAATTAACATTCTTTATAAAATATTGACAATCTGCATATTAACCTCAAAAAACAACCGTATCATTTTCAGGAAAACGGTACAACAATCTCTATTATCTGCTTAAAATTATATATATATTTACCATTATTCTTCGGTACTCAACTATACTTATAACCCCTAAAAAAACTAAAAAATGAAACACCTCTGTACTTTACTCTTAAGCCTGTATGTATCGTTGATATTCTCCCAGGTAGGAATAAATACACCTTTGCCAAACGCTACGCTGGAGGTTACGGGACAACCTTCGGATATATTAAAAATGGATGGACTTATAGCCCCAAGAATAACCGGTGATCAGTTGAGGGCAAAAACCTATACCACCTCTCAGAACGGAGCCATAGTATACGTAACGGCAAAAGATTCGGCACCATCCGGTCAAAGCGTCGAGGTATTGAACCCCGGCTATTATTTTTTTAATGGCGACAAATGGGTGGGTATGGCAACAAGCAACGCATTCGTTCCAAATGTTGTAGCAGCAGGAAGAAGCACAAGTACCATTGTACAGAACAGCAGTACGAATTATACAAAGTGGAACTTTACCGTAACAAGAAATGATGGCAACTGGAATACAGCGACAAATTCTTATACAATACCGAGTAGCGGGTATTATCAATTATCTCTTTCAGGAAAAGTTATGCCAAATACTACGGGTAATGCCTTCACATGGCTAGTGATGTATGGAACAGAACGGTTTGACTATAGTAATTTTGTCAATTATGCAGCAAATGCAGAATACAACAGAGGTGGAGTTATTGTTTTATATCTAATACAAGGCACTGTAGTTCATTTCGGAGGCTTCCCCTGTACGGGTTGTACAGGTTCCTACACAGTTGGAGAAAGAACTTTCAGCATTGTTTCATTAGGATCATAATAACGATAAAGCAACCAATCATTTATTATCCCGGCTTTACCGAGCTTTCATATATTCTTAGTACAAAACTGCGTATTGTTTATACCATAGACAGTGTCGTAAATTCAATATAGGTAAAACAGGAATAAATTTTCCACTTATCAATTACAGCCATTTGAAAAGCTGACAATTGCGACTACCGATCATGCACAACTAAAATGAATATTCAATACAATATCAATGGGTTGCACTTTTTTTCGGGTTGATAATAATTGTGAAGCATTTTTATTCCCTTAGCACCAACATTAAAAAAAGACTAATCTAACTCCATTTAAATTTATTAAAATTAAACTCATGAAACAAAAAACCTTATTCATTTCTTTCCTTTACCTGCTAGGATTCGGTCAATATGAATCTCAAATAGGCATCAATACAACCAATCCCCAGGGTACTTTCCACATCGACGGAGCCAAAGATAATGCCGCAACGGGAGTTCCTACCCTGGCACAGCAGGCTAATGATGTTGCAGTTACACCTTCCGGAAATGTAGGAATCGGAACAGTATCTCCTTCCGTAAAGCTGGAAGTCACCAGTCCGGTTCTTTCCGGTGCGATCAAAATTGTTGACGGATCACAGGGAGCGGGGAAAATTCTCACTTCGGATGCCAATGGCGCAGGTACCTGGTCTTCAGCGGCTACAGCAACCAAAGCCATTGTAACTGCTACAAGTACTTCTACAGCAACAACATCCGGCACGCAGGGAGTTTTCACCTATATTCCCTCTTTAAGAATCAACTTTCCTGTCTCGGGATATTATTCTTTAACGCTGAAACCTTTTGTTGTAAATGCAGGTGCAGCAAGAGATACGGGAGGATATGTCGGGGGATTGTATCTTCGGAATACGGCAACTCTCGCAACGATCCAAATCGGAGTGGTTAATATTAACCCGGGATGGCCTTATGGCGGATATGGCTATGCCTTTTCATCCTATCCTTTGGAGTACATCCCTGCCGGAAATTATGAGGTCGGTGTGATAACCCTGTCTACGGCGTCTGCTCAGCAAACTACTTTTCAGTATACGCCTCCGGTAAATAGTGTGGTGGGAATACTGTCGGCACAATAAGCCGGTATTTGTACCAACAGACTGAGACAAATAATAATTGCCACCTCTTATTCAGATATATAAAGATCACAAAAGAATCCTTTTAGCTGGTAATAACATCAATTATGAAATATATGCGCTCATCTGTATTATAAAACTAAGCTACCGCATATTCTAACGATTATCTCTCTTATATAACTTAAAAATATGACTATTATGAAAAAAAGAATGCTATTTATTTCGTCACTTTACCTGTTGGGATTCGGCAGATATGAAGCTCAAATAGGTATCCAGACTTCAAATCCTCAGGGTACTTTCCACATCGATGGGGCCAAAGATAATGCCGCAACGGGAGTTCCGACTCTGGCACAACAGGCTAATGATGTTGCAGTTACACCTTCAGGAAATGTAGGCATCGGGACGGTATCGCCTTCTGTGAAACTGGAAGTGACCAGCCCGGTGCTTTCGGGAGCCATTAAAATTGTTGACGGATCCCAGGGCGCAGGGAAAGTGCTTACTTCCGATTCTAACGGAGTTGGCAGCTGGTCTCCGGCAGCTACGGCTATAAAAGCTGTTGTAACCGCTACAACGACTTCTACGGTAACAACATCCAGCACCCAGGGAGTCATTACCTATTTTCCGACGTTAAGATTAGACTTTCCTGTCTCGGGATATTATAGCCTAAGCATTAATCCACATATTGTAGATGCCAGTACAGCGAGGGATCCTAACGGATATGTAGGAGGCTTGTATCTGCGGAATACAACAACCCTGGCCACCATTCAGATCGGGGCTGCCAACGTCAATCCGGGATGGCCTTATGGGAATTACGGATACAGGTTTGCCTCTTTTCCTTTTAAGTATGTGCCTGCGGGTAATTATGAGCTCGGTGTAACTACGCTGTCTACGGCTTCTGCCCAACAGAGTACTTTTGAGTATTATCTACCGATAAGCACAGTGGTGGCAGTACTGTTTGCACAGTAATCTGTACCCTATTCATGTAAAATAGAAATAGTAATCCGCCTCGGAACCGAGGCGGATTTTTTTTTACAGTTAATCATCAGTAAAATAATATATCAAACTGATAATTGATCATCATTGAAAGCTATAGTCGCACGATGCCTGCAGTTTCTGAAATTTGAATTCGCTTAATTAATCACAACTTATTTCAGCAATCAAGAATCTAGAAAATTTAATCAGTTCGACATTTGAATGCTATAAAACACAACTTTTTCTTCTCATTTTCTATACTGATCATCAAATAAAAAAAGTGAGACATATTCTAAATCAAACAAATAGAATATTTGCCAAATAAAACGCACGTGGCACTTTAGAGTCGGGCTCACAACAATAGCTCTGATCAATCTGTACACTTTACATCATAAATTAAAACTAAACCATGAAAAAAAGCAAACCGACTATTATTCCGATGCTTATTATTACTTTCCCCATTTACGCACAAGTTGGCATAAACACAGATCTGCAGATACCATTTCATATTGCTGGCAACAGTTTTAATGGATTACCATCATTATTGCAACAAGAAAATAAATCTGCTGTATGGGCCGGAGGAAATGTAGGGATGGAAACTTTTACATCCAGTCCGAAGCTAAGGGAGAGGTTAGGAAAAAATGGAATTTTCTGTGTAGAACGCAGCCATACCATTAAAGATGTAGTTCCGAATATAGCTCAGTTCGGTTTTGGTGTAGCAGAGAATGTATTATATCAAGAAAATGTATAAGCTATGATGACCAATATTACAAAACAAAAGCTGGTTGCTAAGCTTGACGAATTTGAAAAATCCGGCCTTTATCTTAGAACTAACTTTTCTCTTTCTTATCTTACTATGTATTGTGAAACAAACAGCAAATATATTTCTTATTTGATTAAAACCTATAAGGGCAAGGATTTTAATAATTACATCAATGAACTCAGAGTGCAGTATATTCTAGAAAAACTTCGTACATGCCCACATTATAAAAATTATAAAATGTCTACCCTGGCTTCGGAGGCAGGTTTTTCATCACCCAATAAATTTTCTATGATTTTTAAAAAGCATACTTCATATTCACCTTCTATTTTTATAAAGTGCATGGATAAGTAAATTGCAGAATTAGAATTTAGATATAGCAGCGGGGATATTATTGATCAAAATTTGTTCTAGTATTTTAAAGCAAGTAAAAACAATTATAAAAAGTAAATCCTTAATTTATAATCAGCTCAATTTCGCCGGTTTTTTGTTTCCAAACATAGTAATCAACAAACCGGTGAAGTGATATTTTGAAGCTAATAAATTATTTTTAATCAATTTAAACAGACTTTAAATTTTAAAATATCTAAAGTCTGTTTTGTAAATAATTTTTGCTCCAAAGAGCATACGTATTCCTAATGACTAAATGCTTTATTACTATAATTTTGTAATGGCCAAATTACCTAAAGAGATAATATCACTTGTATCACCGTTATATTGAGCTCTTATCCTGAGTTTATCCCCTGCATTTAGATTCCCGGTCCAGAATAAACGGTTCCCATTATCAACATCATTAAATTGTGCCACACTGATATCTGTGATCACTTTTGTCCAACCAATTCCACCATCTGTACTTTTTTCGACATGCATCATTGTCCAGAAAGCTGAAGTTGAGGTAGTGCTGGCGGTATGAGTATTGGCTATCTGAAAATTAAAAGTGTAGGTTCCTCCCATATTGGCAGGTACTGTGAAAACATTATTCGTCCAGGTATTATGTGGGTCATAATTTTCAACGGTAAACTGAACTATTGTCAGAGCATTTATACTCCCTGCTATATTTTGATTTCCTGGTACAGAAACACTTATTACCTGTTTAGGTATGCCTAAACTGGAAGTCGGCAGAGGAGCCCATACCGTACCATTGAAGGCAAGCAAATCATTTGCTATGGGAGCTGCAGCAGAAAGAGGTTTTCCCTGCAGGGCGGTAACTGCGGTTGTGTTACTGTTGGCTGCCGCCGTGACATCTCCGCTAAGGGCGGCTCTCTGGAAGGAAATCCCGTTCAGAGGAATGGAAACTGAGCCTGTATGTTCGGTCACTGAAAATCTCTGCCAGACATTCCCATCAAAATAATAATAACCCGGTACTGTAATATTAACAGTTTTAGGGGACGAAATACTTACTGCAGAGGATGCATAAACAATCGCACCGGCAAGTGTACCGGTGTACTGTGTATCTGCCAACTTAATCTGATTACCTGTAAGGCGGGGAGCGATAATGCCTTCGGGTCTGCTGCCGTCCGTGGTTTTTGCGACGATATCCAGAGTAGCTTTAGGATCTGCACTGTTGATTCCGATCTGTGCCAAAATGAATGTGCCCGGCAGTGTAAGTACAGATACAAGCATTTTTTTAAAGAATTTTTTCATTTTTATCAATTTAGTTAGTTTTTTTATAGATGGTTTTACATCTTTCAACTTAAAACTCTTCAAGAATCATGGATTCCTTTATTCCGGATACATCGGAAAGTGTGCATGTAAATCGCAATATAGCTCCCGTTTCAAGGTCATATACATGATACACATTATATTCATCGGCACCGCCAGCATAATTGTCGTCCAGATTAGTCCACATATTCGGAGTTATACTCTTTACAGTTCTTTTCTGGTATACAGTTGCAGATGTACCAACCCCATTTTGCCCCCAATATTCAACATCCCAGATATTAAAAGCTCTTGTTACTCCATTATTCACTTTGATCTGCCATTCCCCTCCAACAGTTGCTGTTCCGGTATAGCGAAAAGAATATGCTCCTGAACCACTATTAAGGACAAACGAGGGACTTGCACTAACCATTTTCTGCTTAGTTACAGAAACTCCTGCAGATTCTGTATTCCCCGAAATTATAGTCCCGTTTGCATCCGTAGCCAGTATCGCTGCAGAAGGCAGCTTAGTAAGCCTGACACCGGAAGAATTGTTTATACCGCTGTTTACTTCCAGGTTTTCCGCAGGAACAACTGTTCCTACCCCTAATTTTCCTTGCGGAGTAATGACCACATCATTAGCCTGCTGTACCAAAGTAGGAACTCCGGTTGCGGCATTATCTTTAGCTCCATCAATGTGGAAAGTACCCTGAGGATTTGAAGTATTAATGCCAATCTGGCCGTTTACAGGGCTAAATAAGCAAGATGCTGCCAACATGAAAAAAAGTTTAGACATAGTTTTGTATTTAGTTTTATATGTTATAATGAGAACTATACAGAAAGGATTTCAAGCCGTGCTTTTAAGAATACATTTTGGGATCATGAGGATCATTCTTCAAAAAAATATTAGAACGATTATCTTTTCCAATTAACGTACGCTGAATATCAAAGAACAGCAATTGTATTTTTTTATAATTGAGGAAGACATCAAATCACATCAGATAAATACAATTTAATATCTGAGCCTTATAAAATTTTTACAAATAAGAAAAGTGTGATGTCCAAAGAATACCTAAAATAGATAGCAATGCAAATGCGTTGCATCTACAGCAGTTATTGACATAGAAAAAGTTTTATTTTTTTAGCGGATTAACTTTACAGCCATTGATACTTTTTGGGCAATGCCGGCAGCGGCAGCAGGGTTAAAAGTATCGCTCAGAAACAACGATATAACATCACCGGAATTCAGAGTGAAGAAATTAGTAGTAGAGACATCCGTTCCCATTGAAGCTATAGGTGAACCATAATGAGGAGAAGCTATCTCGGTTCCATTCTTACGTATTGACCAAGTTGTTAAATAAGGACTGGTAGTGCCTTGTGACCAGCCACTTATAGTAATTTCGTAAAGTCCGGAAACAGGTACACTTACGGTATCAGCTGTTATATCCACGGCTCCTCCCTGCCCGACAACAGTTCCTGCTGTAAAATCTATTTTACTGGGTACTGTAGTGGCTGCTCCTGCCCTCAGCAAGCCTAACCAAGAACCTGCTAACGCATTCCACGTTCCTACTCCATTAGCATCACTCATAAGGACCTTATTAGCACCTTGGGTTCCGTCTGTTATTTTAATAGCACCATTTACATTGCCATTGTTAATGTCAAGTTTTTGAGCAGGTACAGTAGTCCCTATTCCTACACTTCCAGCAGAGGTAATGATGACATCGTTAGCCTGTTGCAAAGAGCCTGGAACTCCCGTTGAAGGATTGTCATTGGCTCCGTCTACATGGAAGATATTCTGAGGGTTAGGTGTATTTATACCAACCTGAGAAAATATAAATAAAGGAGCAATAATAAAGCTTAAGGTAACAAATTTTTCTTTCATATGTTATTTTAACAAAGTAAAGATATATGAAAGCATGAATATAGAAAAACACTAGTTATACCATTTTCAAGAAAATGATACCTTTAAAAAACTTCATTTACAATCGATATTGATTTCTTAATTATAATAGGAATCTTGTAAAGATCACTTTCTTCTGGTAACAGAACAATGTAACTTTCTAAAGCTTATTCATAATCTACCCCTTACCTGCTCCCTCATTGTTTTGGAACATTATCAGTCTAAGCAGAATTAGTACTCCGATTGTGTTTATTTTTGATTATTGTATGATGATAATGTGACCAATAAAGTCAAACATAGACGTGATTTCAAAATTATTGAAAAGATTGCAGAGGCAGGGGGAAAACCTGCGCTCTGCAATCAAAAGAAACCATGAAAACTCTAATAGTTTCAAATTGTTCTGTTAATATCAATTTGAAACTTAACAATTAAATAAAACTGAGATTTTTCTGAGTCAAAAACTATATATATTACAATTTGTTCAATTAGTAAAAAATCCCGGTAGGTTTAACCTTCAAATATTACTACCGGGATACAACTAACCATTGGACGAGAGTTACTCTTATAACTTTTTTGGATCTAATCTGCTCGAGGTTTCATTATTTAACAGCTATCTACATCATTCTCCCTGATTTGCAATTCATTTAGTTATAATGCATTCAGTTGCTTCCGTTCATTCTTTTTTCCCATATTCAGCACATTCAAACATCATCAATATTGTTTTATTTTTACTGATTTCCAGTTTACTTACACTAACAACTGAAATAAGATTATTTTTTGCTAGTCAGATTAATGATTTATGTTCAAGTTTCAAGCTTAATCTGTAGACAAGAATAGGAAAGAATTTTCACGCTTAAAAACGATAGTGTTACCATTTTCCTTAAAACGGTAACACTACTGCTTTTTTCATACTAAAGTTCGGTGTAATTTTACCCTGACCATTTTAATAACCAAAAAAACTAAAATTAAAAAACTAATAATATTCAATACATCATGAGAAATCCCAAAATTCCAATACGTAAGATTCGTTCTGTTTATTCAGACTTTTATTTTTTAGGTTTCTTTATCTCAAAATAACAATTCGCAGTTGCGCAAAACTATATCGTCTTACTCTTCAAAGCACACGTCATTTGAGGAATATCCTTCCTAAACATACACTAAATACATGATTACAATGATGATATTATTAAATCATTGGAATAAGCGATGAAGAATGAAGAACGGACCAGGTGTTTCAACATCCGGGAATTATCTTAATTAACAATAAAAAACACATATCAATGAAATCAATTATCCAGATTATACTGTTAGTATTTTTCAGCTTTCTTTATGGTCAAAAGAGTCTTAAAAACATATTAAAAAGCAATAATATCATTGAAATAGAGACTTTTCTAAAAGCAGCACATCCTGATGATCCGAGGAGGAATATTTTGAAAAAAAAACTTATAGATCTTAAAAATTCATCATGGACAAAACCGGGAATTGGTCCGTCAATGGCGGCCCGGCCGATTGTAAATAATGCAGAATTTTATGTGGATGAAGAAAAAGAAGAGTTTGACCTTCTGATTTCGGAGACTTCCAATCAGCATAAAGAAAAGACCGTCCAGTTACTAAACGCATTATTTGCCACCGATCTAGAAGGAGAATCAGCAACCTTTCTGATACAAAACAGAACAAAATGTAACATCATCTTACGAATACAGCCGAAAACAGATGATAAGATAGTATATAACCTAGCAGTGAAAGGGCAAGCAGAGAATTTCATTACTTTAAAGAAAGGACAATACTTAATCAAAGGAAAAATATGCGGTCAATTATACAGCAGTGAAAAAGAACTCAGTAAAAGCCTTCTTATAGAATTAAAATAAAAGCAGGACAGGTGTATATGTCCTTTCAAACCAGCTTGTAGAAGTAAAAATATTTAACTTGAAAAAAACACGATTCTTTAAAATGCATTGATGACACCAGGAATAGCAGAAGTTATTTCTTCTGCTATAGATCCTGGGGCTTGAGAAAACTGACTGAATTATTTATAAACTATAATACATGATAAACAAAATGCCCCCAACACAATTAAACACCTGTAAACAAAATACTTACATTTTTCAAAACAGTCTATTCCAGAAGAAAAATAGTAATGAGTTTTCCCTTGATTAATCAATTCTTTGTTAATGAAAAAATTGTCAGTCGAACAAATATTACTTCACAACCCTCAGATTATAAAATACCTTACAAATGAAAAATAAATTTACCTTGAATATTGCAGCAATGCTTTTAATATCAACAAATTTTTATGCGCAAGACGGAAGAATAGGAATCAATACCCCAGATCCCAAAACAACATTAGACGTAAACGGTAAAACGGATGCTTCCGGAAATGTCCTCACTATGGATAAAACGGGTCTGCAGGCACCACGACTGACCCGTGCGGAACTTACAGCCAAGGGAAATACGTTGTATGGTGCTGACCAGAAAGGAGCATTGGTTTACATTACAGATGTCTCAGGAGGAGATACTTTAGATCAGAGAACAAATATTACGACCATTGGTTATTATTATTTTGACGGCAGTATATGGAACGGGTTAAAAAATAATACAGCTTCTTATACACCAGGAGACATCAAGCATTCTGTAAAAGCAGCAGACCACGACGGATGGTATCTTCTGGACGGGCGAACAGTCTCCAGCCTTCCCGCGAATGCTCAACTAGCAGCAAATAATTTGGGGTTTACCGTCAATATTCCCGATGCCACAAACAGGGTTCTCAAAACGAAAACTTCCTTAGAAACTCTTGGCACGACAGGCGGCAGCAATACGCTGAATATTGCCCAAACCAATCTGCCTAATATTAATTTATCTGGCTCCATATCGGGTACGGCTCAAGCAAATGGTGATCATTCTCATGCTTTTAGTGCCACAACATCATTGGCGGGAATCCATGCACATGGGCCGATAGCTGGAACCGGGTTCTTATTAGGAGGGACTACCATAGGTAATAATGGCACAGGAAATTATCAGGGAAACGGTCTGCAAAGTTCGTGGGGAGGTGTAGGTCTTGGGGGCGCAACAGCAAATGCCGGAAACCACACCCATACTCTCTCCGGAACTACGGCAAATACCGGTTCTCATACGCATACTGTAAGTGGAACGACAACAGTATCTACCGGAGGAGCTAATACGGCCATGAATAATATGCAAGCATATCTGGTTGTTAATACTTTCATTTACCTTGGTCTATAAGAAAGTAAAAACTGTGGAGATTGCTTAATGGAATTCACAGACATCAGCAATTAATCACATAAGTAGGATAAGATTACATTTTTTTAATTAATGTTCCTCATCCCGGTGTAAGGTTAGATTTTATCCTCCAGTACTTTTCATCACCGGGATGTTTCTTAGTTCATTTTGTAAGCAGAGGTTTTTCCACAATACACCTGTTTTCAAAACCGATGTCACGATTTATATTTGAAGTTTATTGGTACACTTTATTTGGCGTGGTATTGATGACCACCTATTGATGTAATCTTCCCATGACTTGCTCTGATATCTGCAGATGCTGTCCTGAATTTAATCAATAAAAAAATGAAGCTCCTATTTGTTCAAATTTCAATAATAAAGAACAGACAGTCAAACATTTAATCTGACTAACATCACATTTCATCGTGACGTATATCATCTTATCTTCAACAGGGTTTGCTCACCTTTGAAAAAACTTATAACAAAATGAAAACACATGTAGAATTACAAAAAGATGTTCAGGATACCATGACATGGGAGCCTTTGCTGAATTCAGTAGTAATCGGAGTAAAAAAACGGCAGGCAGAACATGCTGTAAAAAATGTTTTGAGAGTAAAGGCTTTAGTGGAAAATATTGAAGACAGGCTACCCCATCCACAGTCAAAAAATGATATAGAAATTGTCGGTAAATTATTGCTGTATTTAAAGCAATACGTCCCAGAAACAACCGAAATTTCGATTTTGAAATTCGACATGAACACCACCATAAGTACAAATTTTAAGACAATTCTGATATGATGACCAATATTACAGAACAAAAGCTGAGTGCTAAGCTGGAAGAATTTGAAAGATCCACCCTTTATCTTAAAAATAACTTTTCTATAGCTTATTTAGCCGTATACTGTGGAGTAAACAGCAAATATCTTTCTCATTTGATAAAGAAACACAAGAACAAAGATTTTAACAACTACATTAATGAACTGAGAATAAACTACATCATAGATAAACTTCGGAAATGTTCACATCATAGAAATTATAAAATAGCAACTTTGGCTGAAGAAGCAGGTTTTTCCTCCCCAAATAAATTTTCCGCGGTTTTTAAAAAACACACTTCATTTTCACCTTCTTTTTTTATAAAATGCCTGGAGAAAAAACTTCCTGAATATATAATTTAGACGTAAACTATGAAAAACACAATGACAGAGATAGGAAAAGATTACAATTTTTAATAAATGTTGCTTGCCTGATAAAGAATCAGACGGAAACGGATACAAGGTGGAAAAAACTTTTTCCGGCTTGATAAATTGTATGTAAACCTGAGTTCGTGATAAGACATTTCTGTTTTTAATAAGGTAAGGAAGCCTGAAGAAGGAAATTATTGAGATCACAAAAAATAATTATATTTTGGTTTTGATTAATTTTCGTAACTCTGACTAATTCAATTGTAAGAAACTATCACTCTAATAGTAACTTCAAGCCTCCCTCTTCCAGCTTCCGCCATATTAATCTTAATTTTTTAACTCATATTAAAGTATATTCTGTAAACAGCTATAATACGCAGCCTATTACTTAGACATAATCTGATTAATGGCTGCATACCCGCCTTCTACCTCCGTAAAGTTCGTGTACCCTCTTCTATATAACAGGCTTGCTGCTATCATACTTCTATAACCTCCCTGACAATATAAATAAAAATGGTTTTGATTATTGATTTCCCCGATCCATTGGTTTATATCCGCTAAAGGCTTATTATATGTTCCTTTAAAAGAATATTCTGAGTATTCACTTTCTTTTCTCACATCAATGGCCAGGACACCATCATTCATTTTAGTAACAAATTCCTCTGCAGAGATACGATGAATGCGACATATCTTTTTCCCTGCTTTTTTCCAGGTTTCAAATCCGCCTTCCAGATATCCTATTACGTTATCAAACCCTATTCTACTCAGGCGGGTGATGGCTTCTTCGTGTTTTTCGGTATCAGCAACCAGTAGAATCGGTTGTTTTACATTTTGTATCATTGCTCCCACCCAGGGCGCAAAGCTTCCTTTCAGTCCAATATTTATCGAGTTCTCTATAAAACCTTTAGAGAATTCGCCTCCATCCCTTGTATCCAGAATGATTACATTTTCATTATTCGCTTTAGCTTCAAATTCCTCTGCCGAAAGGGGTGACATTCCACGGCTAAAAACATTCTCAAAACTTTCATACCCCGCTCGATTCATAACCGCATTCATTTCAAAATAGCCTGGCGGAGGAGAAAGACCATCAAGTACTGCCGAAATAAATGATTCCTCGTTTAGCTGATTGAGGGCGTAATTTACCTTTTTCTGGTTACCCAAAGTATCCGAAGTTTCTTTCATCATTTTTTTCCCACATAGCGAGCCCTCTCCATGACCGGGATAAACAATAATCTCATCTGCAAGTGGTAAAATTTTATGATATATACTTTTATAGAGAACTCCAGCCAATTCTTCCTTAGTCATATGGGCTGCTTTCTGAGCCAAATCGGGTCTTCCAACATCTCCCAGAAACAGGGTATCACCACTGAATAAAGCGGTTTCCTTACCTTCTTCATCAATGAGCAGAAAACAGGAGCTTTCCATAGTATGTCCGGGCGTATGAATCACTTTTATGGTGACATCCCCTAATTTAAAAATCTCATTATCTTCTGCCACGTGGGCTGCAAAATCGGGTCTAGCAGTTGGCCCGTACACGATAGATGCTGAAGTTTCATTAGCCAGATCCAGATGTCCGCTTACAAAATCAGCATGAAAATGCGTTTCAAAAATATATTTGAGTTTTACTCCGTCATTTTTCAATCTTTCCAGATAGGAAACTGTTTCACGCAACGGATCAATAATAGCAGCCTCTCCTTTCGAAGTGATATAATAGGCCCCATGAGCCAGACAACTTGTATAAATTTGTTCTACTTTCATTCTTTCAGATATTTAATGTTTCAAAAAAGCAATTTTTCATCTCGTCTAGTACACCTGCACCAGACAATACATAATATCAAAATAAAATCCTATTTATTTTAATTAAATAACTATATTTTTTTGTTTTTATAAAATTATCACTAATATTTTAATATTTTATTGAATTAATGATAAATATCATAATGACAATTATCACCAATAATCATGATTGATGATTTCTAAAACATTTGGAAATTTGAGTATCTCTAAATGTTTATATCATGAAAAAAATCGTATTGATGAGTGCACTTGCTATTGCAGGATCATTCAGTGCACAGGAAAAAAACCCAGGATTAAAAGGTACTTGGTTTGCAACTGCCCAGATGGGATATCAAAGTACAAAAGATGGGACTGAAAACGGAAAATCATCCAGTACAACAATTTTACCTGTTGTTGGATATTTCATCGCTCCATCCACAGCTCTTGGAGTCGCTGTAGGAAATATCGGAGTTAAATCAGAAAATCAGCTCGGATCTGATGTAACCCTGAAAACCAACCTGCTTGTTATAGAGCCACTAGCAAGGAAATACTGGAATATTCATGGAGGCTTATTCTTTTTTGGGCAGCTAGCAGTTCCCATGATTACTGGAAAGACAAAAGTTACCGTTAATGGAGAATCTGTAGCTGACAGTGATATCAAGATCAGCCAATTCGGGCTGGCTCTGTCCGGAGGTCTGGATTATGTAATGACAAAACACTTCACCGTAGAATTTTCCTACAACCTGGCAAATCTATCCTTCACCACAATTAAAAATTATCCCGGTACAACAAAGGATATTAAAACCACAGATTTTGCATTGGCGCATGTTGCTACAGTTACACCTCAATACAATGCCGCCATATTTGGTCCATCGGGCACTGCCATTGCTCCATTATCGTTTGGATTCAAATTCTTATTCTAGCTATAAAAAACTTACAAATATTTTCGACTATAATAAAATATGGCTTTTTCATAGAGCAGTTATTTGATGTAAGCTCTTTGCTTATACAAAGAGCTTACTAATTCAGATATACATAATGCATTCCTTCACCATTGCTTACATATATGATTAAGGGAATACTTATATATAACTTACAGACAGGAAAATAGCATCATTTTAAAACAGTTTATCTTGAACAGCTTCCTCCGTCGTCCTTAATCCCCAATTTATAAAGGATTACATATATTAAACACCAATTGGTAAAAAAACTTTGCAACTACAAGAAACTTAATGCTAGGTTTTGAATAGCCAGTTCTTATTTAATTTGGCTTAAACGAATTAAATTATCGATAAAAGTGTTTGTGTAGACGTGCGTAAACGTCACATGAGAGGATTATTAATTTCTAAAATTCTTTCCAAATCTTCCACCAAATGTTTTGATATTTCTTCGGTTATGGGTACTAAGCAAAATAGCGCAGACTGAAAAAGTCTGCGCTATTTTCATTTTAAAGCTTCCGGATTAAAATAATTCATTTTTTAATCACGCTTCCCTCTTATCTTTTAAAATTAGAAATCAATAAAAATTAAACACCCTCCGTAAATTTTTTCGGATCAGGGTAAACATAGGAGAAACCAAGATCTTTCTCTAACGATTTTGAGATAATTTTTCTGCCTTCCGGAAGAAAATCGATCGGAACAGATAATCCTTTCTGATAATTAATAACTTCCTGTTTCATCGGATGCCACGGCGCGACAACATTGTAAGTTTTTGAAGAAATATTTTGTTTCATCATCGTTTCTATGATCCGACAAATGTCGTGATAATGCACATGATTAACGATCTGTTCAGGTGATAAAATGTTATAATTACTAAATACCCGGTTATCTCCCATCAAACCGCCTAATCTCAAAATATTAACCTGAGAAAATTTTTCTTTCACTAATTTTTCGACATTCAACATACTTGGATTCAGTTGTTCGTCTGGTAAAGTGTTTTCCGAAATCTCTATCGGCTCTTGAGGATAAATCCCTACTGAACTCATTAAAAATAGCTGACCTTTAAAACCTTCAATATACAAGCTTATATTTTCAAAACGGTTGTGCAGTGATTCTGTCGTCATTTTCTTTGAAAAGGGCACCGTGATGATGATTACCTCCGGATTTTGGCTTAATAAAGTGGGTTGAAAATATTCACTTATCTTTTTACTATCGGGAAAATCCACCAAAAAAGGCTGAATACCAACTTCCTGAAGCTGTTCAGCTTTTTCCTGGGTTCTTGTCGTAGCAGAGATTTCGTACTCCGGCTGCAAGTGTTTTGCAATACGGGATCCCAACCATCCACATCCGATAATTCCGACTTTTAACATTGCTTAATTTATATCTGCAAAATTACGAATTACAAGGTTGTAGTTACGGAAATTTAACGTTGAAAATAAAAGATTGAATTTTTTAATTCAATCTTTTTACAAAAATAAAAAACCTCCGGATCAATTGATTCCAGAGGTTATATGTATGCTTATTATTTTTAATTATAATTCTAAAAGTCCATCCGTAAGGCTTTTCCACTGTATTTTAGAAAAACCGAACATTCCGCCAAGTGCGATGAAGATATTTCTTATTTTATCTAAAAATCTGGCTTCGAAATTAGGTCTTTCGTTTCTCCCGTAAACAGCTGCTTTTATATAATTTCCTTCCCTGGCAATCATAAAGCACGAACTCGCCCGCGCTCCATAAAAGTGAGCAATATGAAAATTTTTCATCTGTCCCGGAATATATGACGGACTGCAGCACATGATTATTTTTTCGTAGCTCTCTTCTTTTTCACTGAAAATGCTGGTAATTTTCACCCAGTCATATCCTTTGGCTTCCGCATCTCCCAGTCCGGGAATGTCGATTCTGATAAAATCTCCGATTTCCGGTTTTCGGCTGAGATGATTTCCGTAAGAATCATAGAGTTGAAAATCAGCAAGTTTTTCGCTGCAATAGCTTTTCCATTGATTGACAGAAAAAAATTTCTCCTTCAAAATCTCAAATTTTTGAACTGCTACTGATGAATTTTCAAATACTTTCTGACTTTCTGTATCATGGAAACCACCATTCTTCTGTTGTGGAACACCAGAAATTTGTTTCGCTTTCATAATTTAAAATTTTATTACCTATCAAATGTATTAATCTCCTCATAAGATTATTATGAGTGAAATCATATCGTATGAATTAAATCGCTGAAAATCAAAAGAAAATAGGTATTAAAAATCTGTTATTGTGCTATTTTTAATGTGCAAAATGATGAAACAAAGCAATAAAAATAAAACATGAAGGAACCACAATCGCAAAATATCTCCCGAATTGTGCTAAGGCTCTCGCATACCGGTTATTAAAGCCCACCGACTGCATCGATGAGTAGAAACCGTGCCACAAATGAAATCCCAACAATACAAAAGCACAGCAATACAAAAACGTACGAACCGGGCTTTGAAATTTGTGCACCAGCTCTTCATAATAGCGTGTTTCGTTCGGAACATTCATTTCAATAAATTTGTAATTCAGTTCCTGAAACCAGAAATCATACCAGTGTAGGCAGAAGTAAGAAAGAATCACGGCACCGGAAATAATCATATTCCTCGAGCTCCATGAGCTGTTGGCGGAACTGGCATTGCGGGCGTAGCCAACAGGTCTTGCCTTACGGTTTTGAATTTCCAGGATAAATCCCATCACAAAATGAAAAACCAACCCGAAAATAAGTATCGGCTGACCGATATATTGTACCAGCCAATTGTACCCCATAAAATGAGAAATCTGGTTAAAAAGATCTCCGCTGATCACCGAAGTAAAATTCAGTGAAACATGAAGCATGAGAAAACTGATGAGAAAAATGCCGGAAAGTCCCATTGCAACCTTTCTTATGATCGATGAATTTAGAATTTGAGCTGCCATATTACTCTGATTGTTAGTCTTTTTAAAGTTACTAAGATTTTTTGATCTCAGTTATATGACAATCCAATTTCTGATATTGGACAAGTTTTTGAAAATTTATTTTTTATTAAACCTTTCTTCAAGAACTTTATACCGGTAGTTGAAAATATTTTCCAGCTTTTTCTTTACTAAAACAGAATGGGCAATTTCACCCAGAAACCCGAAAGGCAATTCGTAATCCACCGTATCTTTCATTAAAACACCATTTTCATTTTCAATAAACTCATGATGATGATGCCAAAGTTTATACGGCCCTTTCTTTTGAAAATCGGTAAAGCTTTTCTGAAAATCTACCTGGATAATTTCCGTCTGCCATTTCATTTTAATTCCGAACAAAGGTGAAACATAATAATCGATGGTCATTCCTTCATAAATTTCGTCGTTGTCAAAATGCGTTAAAACAATGAAGTTCATGTCTTTCGGAGTGATTTCGGAAAGATTGTTTGCGGAAGAAAAAAACTTCCATGCAGTTTGTATGTCGCAGTTTAACTGTTGCTCGCGATAAAACTGATGTTTCATTTTTCTTTAATTTTAATCATAAATCCACATCAAAACAGGTTTTTTAGAATTCTGAAGCATTGGATCAATTTCCCTCATGGCATTATTGGAAATCGTGGGACAACCCCAGCCCTCGGGAGAACCTTCAGGGAAAACATCATCATCACTCATTAAATTCCAGGAATGAAAAACGATGAATCTTTTCAATGCATTGCTATTGGTTTTTTCAAGACCGTGCATTAAATATTTTACATTAATTCCCCAATCGCTGTATCCTCTGCCCTCAAGTTTGTACTTGCCCAAAGATGAAAGATGACTTCCGTCTTCATTGCTGAATTCAGGATCGTTTTTGGATCCATCGCTGCTCCAGGGATTTGCTCCGCAGCCGTGACCAACCAGATATTTCTTTGAAACAGAATTATTTTTAAAATCCCAGATCAGCAATCTCTTTACTCCCGAATGAACACTCATATCAATCAGAATGCAAAAATCTGTATTAAAACCTTTTGACAGGCAGAATTTTAAAGCTTCTCCGGCCTTAGATTTTGCTTTGTTGACATTAATTTCAGGTTTCTTTTCAATCTTTACAACTTCATGATTATACTCTGTTTTGATGGTATCATTCTTTTCCGATTTACATGAAAACAAAAACAGAAATACAAAAATTAGACTAAAAATTTTCAACGGATTTTATTTGTAATGTAAAAATATACCGGAATCTGTAGGCGTCCACAATGCAGCTTTTTGTCCCGCAGCTTTCAGGGCGTCGTTTGCCCAGGTGTTGCAGGTATCGAGAAAACTGTATTTTCCTTTGGCATCGTAGAAAGCATCATTATCGCTGTAGACCGCATTGGTAGGAATCAAAACGAAGTTGCCCTTTTCATCCCGGTCGAATTTATTTTCAATAAATTGTACCAGTTTCTGGTATTGATCTCTGCTGATCATGATTTTCTTACAGTCGCTACCCTCCTTCATTTCTTTATAATATGTGCAGTGCATCGCCGATTCACTCAACCAGAATGCCGCTTTAAAAGCCGTAGAAAATTTCAGATCTGCCCAGGTCGGTGTATCAAGATAGAAGCCTTTATCGCCCCATCCGATCCCGACATAGCTGTAATCTGTTTGTTTTGATTTTGTATTATTAAAAGGGATTTTTGCAGTCCAGTCTTGCAAATCGTTTTTTACAGGCATCACAATATCAGTATGAACCCCGTTTGTATAAATATAAATCGGGACTTCTTTTTTCTGTCCGTCATCCTTCGCCGACACTTCTATAAAGGGCAATAAGTATCCCAGAGCGGCATATAAAATAACAATTCCAACGACAATTCCTAAAACTTTTAAAATGAGAAACAGCATTTTTTTCGCAGTCATGTTTTAATTCAGATTAATAAAATTTAATTTATAATTTTTCGTAAAAGTATTTGTTTTAATCGAAATTTTCGCTAAATTTAAGTACGAAATATTCACAAATATGCACAAAAACACGAAATCAAACAAAAGATTTAAAATAAGAGTAAAAGTAGCTCCAAAAAGAATACAAAAAAAACGTTGATTTTCGGTGAGATTTGATCTCCTGAAAGTCAATTTTTCTTTTTAGAAAAAGCTTTTTCAAAGATTCTTATGCAAAAAATCTTTACCTCCTTAAAGCAAGAAATTTAAGGAATGGTCGATTAACCGCTTTATTTTGGAACATTAAAAATTCCAAACGAGGATTTATCACCAAAAAAATCAACTAATTCTTATCCGAAGACCCTCCCAAAAATTCAATATTACGCTTTAATCCGGCAAATTTGGTTCTCTTTACGGGCGATTTTCTGAAAATTTCCGAGAACAATTCCTGGGTAAGTTCCTTCCATTCTCCTTTTTTGAAATTTTTAAGCGCTTCATTCGGTGCAAATCTGCTTTGAAGATTAGGCACTGAAAACCGATTCCACGGGCAAACATCCTGACAGACATCGCACCCAAACATCCAGTCGTCCATTTTATCTTTGAAATAATCGGGAATTTCGTTTTTTAATTCAATCGTTGCATAAGAAATACATTTGCTTCCGTCGATGATTTTATCTGAAACAATCGCGTCGGTGGGACAAGCGTCGATACATTTTCTACAGGTTCCGCAATGGTCGGTCGTTTCATGGTCTGGAATAAGCTCCAAATCGCAGATGATTTCCGCCAGAAAATAAAATGAACCGTTTTGTTTTGTAATTAAATTAGCATTTTTTCCAACCCACCCGATTCCGGATTTTTTGGCCCAGCTTCGTTCCATCACCGGCGCAGAATCTACAAAAACACGAAATCCGAAAGCTCCGATTTCTTCCTGAAGCTCGGCAATCATTTCGCGGAGAATTTCTTTAATCACTTCATGATAATCTTCTGCATAAGCATATTTTGAAATCTTAAAATTCTCTAATGCTGAAATTTTTTCTTTCGGGAAATAATTATAAGAAAGCGAAATCACCGATTTTGAACCTTCTACCAACAATCTTGGATCGAGTCTTTTATCAAAATGATTTTCCATGTATTTCATTTCACCATGAAAATTATTCTTCAGCCAGGTTTCCAAATGTCGAGCATCATCTTCCAAAAAATCTGCTTTGGAGATACCACAACTTTGGAACCCAAAACTTTTTGCTTTGGACTTTATTAATTGAGAATATTTTTCAGCGTTTGAATTCATGATTTTTACATTGCAAAACTAAGATTATTTTATAAATTTGTTTGGGCTTTGAATGATCGAATTGCTGTATGGCTGTTTTTGATGGTTCAAATCTAGTTTTTAACTCTTAAATATTAATATATTATGTCTTTATCAGAAGTTTTAAAATCAGGAAACTATGAATTAATCGACGTTCGCGAGCCAATGGAGCTTGAAATGGACGGAAATATAGAAGGTGCGAAAAATATTCCATTGGGTGAAGTAGAGAACAGACAAGATGAGATTCTTTCTATCGAAAAACCTGTTGTGATCTTCTGCAGAAGCGGAAACAGAAGCGGAAAAGCACTGGAATATCTTAATTCTCAAGGTTTGAAGGACGGCTACAATGGCGGAGGCTGGGCTGAACTGAAAGCTACGATCGAAGCAAATCAAGGAACTTTTTAAAGTTCCTTTTTTTATTTTTAAAATTTTATTGATGGAATTAAAAGAAATATTTTCACAAAACTGTTTATTATTCACTAAAGATCAACATCTTATTGAAAATTTATGGTCTGAAATCGAACAAAAATATTCTGAAAAAAGCAGATATTATCACAACCTTGAGCATCTGGAAAATATGTTTTCTGAGCTTGATGCCGTGAAAGACAGACTTGAAAATTATTCTTTTATTTCGTTTTCTGTCTTTTATCATGATGTGATTTATGATGCGAGTTCAAAATCCAATGAAGAGAAAAGTGCCGAGTTTGCGAAAATCCGACTTGAAAAATTACATGTAGATTCTGAATCCGTTAAAAAAATTTCAGAACAGATCATTGCTACAAAAACCCATCAGAAATCTGAGGATAATGATACCAACTATCTTCTGGATGCCGACCTTTCTATCCTAGGGAAAGATTTGAAAACTTATATGGATTATACGAAGAAAATCAGAAAAGAATATGCTATTTATCCCGACATATTTTATAAACCGGGAAGAAAGAACGTTTTACAGTATTTTCTTAAATTGAAAAATATTTTTAAAACTGAATACTTTCACGAAAAATATGAAGTCCGGGCAAGAGCGAATATTTTGTTTGAGATTGAGAGTTTGTAAAAGGTTTATGTTTTGGCTAAAGCCCCATTATTGCTGAAAAATTAGGCGGGCTAAAGCCCGCTCTTATTGATGTTTTGAGTTTTTTTATGTTCTTAAAGTCTATTTTTATTTGACCACCCCGTCAAAAATTCTTTGAATTTTTGCCACCCCTCCAGAGGAGGGGAATTTATGACGCGCTAAAAATTCACGATTGACTTATTGACTATTTACTATTCTGTTGATAAACTCAGCTGATTTTCCCAAAACAACTTCCGGGACTTCCTTGTGTGGCGTATGTCCCACGTTTGGAATGATAAACTTTTCCGCACTTCCGCTGACCTGTGAAATTGTTTTTTCAACCTGATTCAAAGTGCCGTATTCATCATTTTCTCCTTGAATAAATAAGAGTGGAGCTTTACTATTTTTTAACATAGATTCAATATTCCAGCTTCGGAAACGGTCGCTGAGCCAGATTTCGGTCCATGCTTTTACCATCATATCCACCTTATCTCCGTGATATTTTTGCAAACGTTCCGGAAGACTCGTTGTTTTATAGGCTTCAAAAGCATCAGAAACACCTTTTACCGTCACGTCTTCCACAAAGATATGCCCAGCTTCACAAATGACAGCTTTTGTCTTTTCCGGGTACTTAGAAGCCGAAATCAAAGCAATGGTTCCGCCATCGCTGTGACCGAAAAGAATCATTTCTTTTATCTCTAATTCATCGAGCAAATCATTCAGCAGGTCGGCTTCCGTTTCCATATAATCATTGTCTCTTTCGTAAGTAGGCATCGGGGAAGATTTCCCATAACCCAAGCGATCATAAACCAGTATATTGCATTGGGTTGCTTCACTTAATTTTTCAGGAAAATCCCTCCAAAGCTGTGTGCAACCCAGAGAATCATGTAAAAAGACAATTGTTGGTTTATTTTTAAATGAATTCGAGTATTCTATATAAAGTTTTTTACCATTTACATCGATAATCCTTCCTTCCATTAATTTTAACTTTAATTAAAAAACAGGCATTTTGGCGTCTTCAAATTCCTGTAATAAATTTCTGAAAACCGTTTCCACAGGAAGCACTTCATCAATCAAAGCTGAAACCTGGCCGATTTCCAGTTCACCTTCTTCCATATCGCCTTCAAACATTCCGCGTTTTGCCCTTGCTCTTCCTAAAGATGCGATCAGTGATTCTTTATTTCTACCGATATTATAAATCTCTTCCAGCTCATTAAAGAACTTATTTTTAACCATTCTTACCGGAGCTAATTCCTTCAATGTCAAATGAGTATCACCCTCCTGAAGTTCTGTAATTTTCTTTTTCCAGTTGTCATGAGCACTGGCTTCAACGGTAGCGGCAAAACGGGATCCGATCTGAACTCCGTCTGCGCCGAGAATCATGGCTGCTTTCATCTGGGATCCTAAGGCAATTCCGCCGGCTGCAATCAAAGGTTTTGAGATATGTTTTTTTACATTGGGAATCAGGCAGAAAGTGGTCGTTTCATCCCTCCCGTTGTGGCCTCCTGCTTCGAAACCTTCTGCAACTACGGCATCGACACCCGCGTCTTCACACTTCATGGCAAATTTTGTAGATGAAACCACGTGCGCCACCTTCAATCCTTCTTTTTGTAAAGTTTCTGTATAAGTTTTCGGGTTTCCGGCAGATGTGAAAACAATTTTCACCCCTTCCTCCAAAATGATCTGAATAACTTCATCCAGATTCGGGTAAAGCATAGGAACATTCACCCCAAAAGGTTTGTCCGTCGCCTGTTTACATTTTTGAATATTTTCCCTTAAAATATCAGGATACATGCTTCCAGCACCGATCAACCCTAATCCTCCGCAATTGGAAACCGCCGAAGCCAGCCTCCATCCGGAATGCCAGATCATTCCTGCCTGGATGACCGGATATTTAATTGAGAAAAGTTCTGTGATTCTATTTTGCTGTGACTGCATTTCCTGAAGCTTCTTTGCTGTATTAAAATCTATAAAATTACCCATGCTGTAAAAATACTAAAAACAAAGATTCCATAAGAGTTTTGAACATAAAAAAACCTCCAGAAATTCTGAAGGTTTGTCATTTATTTTTTAATTGAATCTTTTTTCCAGCTTCCTTTAAAGTTGCAGGAATCGTAACGGCCATCAATAGAAATAAACGTGGTCGGAAGTTTTGAATTGACAAATTTTTCAACCATTTCATTTCGTTTTTTATTGAGCGCCATCTGCTTGATTCTGTCGTAATCTGTTTCCAAAGTAATCTGGTGTGCAGGAATTACGTCCTCAATTTTTACGATTTTTACCACTTTTCTCTTTCTTTCATCTTCATCGTCAAAAGCTGTGGTAATGTCTCCTTTGTTCAAACCAGCCAATTCGTAGCTGATGGTTCCGGGAACAGATTCTCTTTCAATCTTGTTAGAACCGTCTGAGCCGGCAATTACCCCTGCGTTGAACTTCGTTCTTTTGTCGTCAGAATATCTGAATGCAGCATCTTTAAAAGTAATTTTACCATTACTGATTAAAGTTCTGATACTGTCTAATTTATTTTTTGCCGTTTTGATCTCTTCATCCGTAGGCGTCGCCATTAAAAGAATATGTCTTGCGTCATAGATCTTTCCTGATCTTTTCACCAACTGAATGATGTGGTAACCAAATTCTGACTCGACAGGATCTGAAATTTCACCTTCCTGAAGGTTCAGAGCGGCAGCCTCGAAAGGTTTTACCATTTGTCCTTTAGAAATATTTTTCATCAAACCACCATTTGAAGCCGAACCTGGATCTTCAGAATAGATTCTTGCCTGGCTTTCAAAAGTTTCTCCTCCTTCGATATCTTTCTTGATTTTTTTAAGCCTGTTGATCAAATCCTGCTTATGAGCTTCCGTAAGCTTAGGATACATCATAATCTGAGATAATGAAACCTCATCTTTAATCTCTGGCAGCTGTGCTTTGTATGTATTGTAAAAATCGGTTACTTCGTTAGGAGTAACGTCTGCTTTTTCAGTAACTCTCTGGTATTTTGCCTGTCCGTAATATGTATCTGTATCGATCTTTTCGATAGCATTTTTCATTTCGTAACCGTTTCTGAACTTATATGCAGCCAACATCGTTTTTTCGTCAGGGAACTGAGAAAGCAACTGCTGATATTTTGCGTTAGCCTGCTCTTTGATCGCAGCAGAACGGTTTTCAATTAAAGTATCTTTTTTCGCTTCGTATACCAGAAGTTTGTTATTCAGAAGGTTTTCCAAAAACTCACACTTATCGATATTAGAAGCTCCCTGCTGTTTTGCATAATTCATCTGCTCATTCACATCAGATTCCAAAACGATTTCATCACCGATTACAGCAGCAATACCATCCACTAATTCTCCCTGTTTTAGCTGAGCTTTCACCATATTTGTCGCGAACAACATGATGAAAATTCCAAAAAGAAAAGTGATCTTAAGTTTATTTGTCATTTTACTATTTTAAACAAGTTGCAAATTTAGAATTCTTAATGAATTACACTAAATTTTTTATTATAAATATTTCTTAAAAAGACGTATTTATTGTACTTCGACGTCGAAAGTGGTCAATTCTTTAAATTGTCTCAATCTTCCGAACATATCAGATTCTTTTACTTCCTCGATTCTTTCCGTTCCGAATTTCTCAACTGTGAAAGAAGCCATTGCAGAACCTACAATTAATGCAGATTTCATTGTTTCGAAATCGAATTTCCCTTTTTTCGCCAGATAAGCTGCAAAACCACCCGCGAAAGTATCTCCCGCTCCCGTAGGATCGAAAACTTCTTCCAAAGGTAACGCCGGAATGGCAAATACTTTATTATCATGGAAAAGCAAAGCCCCGTGTTCCCCTTTTTTAATGATAACATATTTTGGTCCCAGGGTATGAATCTTTTTAGCTGCTTTTACCAGAGAATATTCTCCTGAAAGCTGTCTTGCTTCCTCGTCGTTGATCGTGATCACGTCTGTTTTAGCAATCATATCCATCAGAATATCCCAAGCAGAATCCATCCAGAAATTCATGGTATCGAGGATAACCAGTTTCGGACGGTTGTTCATTTTTTCAAGAACTGAAAGCTGTACTCCCGGATGAAGGTTCCCTAACAATAAAATCTCCGCATCCTGCATAGAATCAGGAATTTTCGGATCAAAATTTTCCAAAACATTTACTTCAGTTGCCAAAGTATCTCTGGTATTAAGATCGTTGTGGTATTTTCCGGACCAGAAGAACGTTTTTCCTTCTTTTACGATTTCAATTCCTTCGATATTGATATCTCTGTCTGTAAACATATCAAGGTGTTCTTGAGGAAAATCTCCCCCAACAACAGAAACGATTCCGGATTTTACACCCAAAATAGATGAAGTGATCCCGATATAGGTCGCTGCACCTCCTAAAATTTTATCAGTTTTTCCAAATGGCGTCTCGATCGCGTCGAACGCAACACTTCCTACAACTAAAAGTTTCATATTTTTTTCAAAGTATTATTAAAATTATTTTTTCCATTCAAATGTGTCGAGCAGATGTTTCATATCTTTTTTGATATAATCCACCGCAGGAGCCAAAGAATCTGGCTTTGGTCTTGTATTAAAGTATAAATAAGCCGTCACGAAATGTTTCGTGCTGTCTGTAATGTAAAATTGAAGATTGGAAGCGCTCTGCCCTTTCAGCTCGTAAAAATTCCCGTATACCTTTTTATCAGGATATTCGAAGGATTTTGTATCGATGGCACTTGCTTTAATCGTATGTTCGTAAACCATTTTTTCCGCTTCCCTGATGTGCTCTGCAAAGTCATTCTGTATCGGATAATACGTCACGAAAATCTTGGCTTTCATTTTCGGATAGTTCAGATAATACCAGCAAGGCTTTTTGGCATTCGTAATTTTAGCAAAATCAGAGTATTCAAATGTATACGCACAATTGTTTTCAAATTTCTGATATTTTGGTGCCGGATATTCCAGACGAAGTTCTCCGTAAGGCTTCGGAACAGGATCTTTTCCGCAGGACATCAAAAGCAATGCTACAAAAATAAAAATGACGTTTTTAAACATTTTGCAAAAGTACAAATTAGATTTCAGATTTCGGGAGACAAATTTCAGGATTTCAATGGGTTTATGTTGAATTTGCTAAACTTAAATTTTTGTGATATTTGTTTTAACGCAAAGGACACTAAGTTTCTTTTTGACAACTATACGTTTTTAAGTTCGCAAAGGCGTTTCACTTAAATAAGATTGCAAAGATTTCTACTGATCGCTGTCATTCAGAACACAGACTGAAGGTCTGCGAACGCAGTTTAGAAGCGGAGTGAAGAATCTCTATCCACAATTCTGTAAACTTCTATCTTCTAGCATCCATCTTCCATCCTTAAAGAATTCTATACGCCGTATCATAATTTTGAATATAATTTTCCAAAGGTTTTGGGAATGATCTTTCGTGAGAGCCTTCAACATCGGTAACAATGAAATTATTTTCAGCAATAAAATCTTTCCAGATATCTTCTGAATCAACCTCAACGTTAAAAATTTCTATACTTAAATTCTTGTGTGTCAATTTATGATTAACCGTTTTTACACTTTTAATGAATGAAATTAATTCATCAGAAATAACAGGTGGAAATTCAAACAATTTTTTCCAGATAAAATCATCTTTTCTCTGTTGAATTAAAAATTTGCCGTTTCGGTGAACGAAATAATATTTTAATGATAAATCTTCTGCTTTTACTTTTTTCGTCTTAACAGGAAATTCTGAGATTTTATTTAATGAAAAAGCCAGACAGTCTTCATGTAAAGGACATTCTCCGCAGAGAGGATTTTTCGGTTTGCAGATTTCGGAGCCCAAATCCATCATCGCCTGGTTGAAATCCCCAACATTATCGGGTAAAATCAAATGAGCCAGTTCAGAAAAATAATTGAAAGCCCTTGAATTTGAAATATCAAAATCATCTGCAAAAATTCTACTTAAAACACGGTAAAAATTACCGTCAACAGCCGGAATTTTTCCATCAAAACAAATACTTGAAACTGCCGCCGCTGTATATTTTCCGACACCTTTTAATTTTAAAATTTCTTCGTATTCGTGAGGAAAAGTGCCGTGATAATCGTTCATGATCTGCTGAGCCGCCCTATGAATATTAATCGCCCTGGAATAATATCCCAATCCTTTCCAATAGAGTAAAACTTCGTTTTCTTCGGCTTCGGCCAACGTTTTTACGTCCGGAAATCTTTTAATAAAATTATTGTAATGATTCAAACCCTGATTGATTCTCGTCTGCTGAAAAACAATCTCACAAATCCAAATCTTATAAGGATCTTTTGTCTGTCTGAAAGGCAGATCTCTAGCGTTTTTCTGATACCAGTTCAGGAGTTTGCTGCCGATATGTTTGAAGGTTGGGGTTGCTGTTTTTTCCAAAAAATGCTTTGCTTTAATTTTGAGAAATTATGTGTTCTCATTTTAAACCTTCAAGGTTTTAAAAACCTTGAAGGTTTAAATTTATGATAAATATCTGCAAAGATAAAATTTTATTTACCAGCTTTTACAGAATAAACCGGAGCTGCTTTCAGCCATTGGTATTTCAGATTCATTTCTTTGGCGATGAAACGATAGCCCTGTAATTTTTTAAGGTAAACATAAGATGTAGAATCTTTTTTAAACCTTAATTCCTGATTGGCAAGAAATTGAAACGGAAAACTCACCACAGAATCCCTGGTCGTTTTTAACACCTGCCCTGAATTAACCTTATAAATAAAAACCGATTTTCCGCGACCTAAGGACTTGTCAATCAATTTAATATTTGAAGTTGAAACCACCATATCGCTTTCGTCGAAACATTCCTGAGGTTTCATGATATAGGCCTTTCCTTCTTTCCTTTCGTTGGCAAAAAGGTCGATTTTATGATCGGTCTGTACTTTTTTGTCGTCGCAGCTTACAGCAAAGATCATGAGAAATATGGGCAAAAAGTGTTGTAACCCGCCTTTCATATTCATATTTTTAATGATTTGGTAGAAAAAAACCGATGAAAAAATTGCATCGGTTTTTATTATTAAAATTGATATTTTTTATTCCTGAGCGTATTCTGCATCCCATTCGTTACCGTCGTCTCCTTTATGTCCGTCTAGTTTAATAACGAAACTTTTTGTAGGGAAATAAGGCGTCAAACGAATATCCAGCCATACTCTGTCTTTGTTCACTCTATCCTGCTCGAAACGAACGATCTTGAACTTCTCGATCAATTTGTCCGGACCTTTGATGCTGTCTAAGAACTGAACAATCTGTCTTCTCAAATCATCCTCATTTTTTGCATTCCAGTTTTCGAAGGCTCTTCGGTTTAGGAAATCAAGCAAAACTTTTGTTACATAATCGAATACACGAACTACAGAATAGGTCTGAAGCCCGATATTGTCTCCCGTAAACAATGTTTTTGCAGAGAATGCCATGATTTTTCCGTATTCATTCACCATCGGAACCAATCCCATTTTTTCCAACTGAGAAATTTCACTTTTCTTCAATTCGAATTTTACGGCATCAACTTCGTTAATGTTACCATGCTTTTTACCGGCAGCAACCTGAGACATCAATGTTTTATGGATTTTTCCTGCCAATGAAGTGGAAGGCGGAAGTTCTACGTTTTCTTCTTCTCCTACTTCTTCAGCTTTTCCACGGCCAACTAGCCAGTTACACGTCATAATCACGTTACTTCTGTGTAATTCGCCACCCGTAAGATTCGCAGAATGGAATAAATCTACCACGTCGTCCGGCTTATCAAGATTAGCAAAATCCGTAACCATCATGACTTTGTTTTCGTTACAGATTTTAGCCCATTTTTCAATGACTTTGTTGGATCCAAGATATCCCGGAATCGCAAGAATCGAATAATTGTCCCTAAGATCTAAACGGTCGTAATAGTTTTTGAATTCTTCGGCAATTGCCTCGATAAAAATAGGATTGTCCAGGTCGGAAACCTGATCAATACTTGCATTCACAATACTTACATTGTCTACTTTATCGAGTTCGGTATTTTTGTAGAATTGAGCGACAGTTCTGTAGTTGGTTTCCATCTGGCGAACTGCGTCTAATGTATTTTTTAAGTTTTTCTTTAAATTTTCTTCAGCCTGCTGAGCTTTTGTTTTGCAGGTATCTGCCATTTTATCAGCAGATTCGTTTCCTTCCAGGAGATTCACCCAAAGGTTTATTTTCTGAAGAAGCTCTTTTCTTTCGTCGGTTTTATTGGCGTCGGTAAGGAAGATTTCCTTTCTGGCTTTTCTCGTTGGGTTCATGTTTGCGATACCGTCTACAACGGATTCTACAAAACCAAAACCACCAATTTTATTGAGTTCGGCAAGCGGATTCCCTTTCGGTTGCCCTGCATGTTGCTGTTGTCCCTGCTGTTGCTGGTTTTCAGCTGCCTGTAATTTACTATCCATGATTAATGTAAAGTCTTTAGATTATTTTTCAAGTTCTTGTGCCACTTCTTTCAATACTTCGATGAATGCAGCTCTCGTCTGATCATTCTCCAGCATATTACGCAGAATTTTATTCGTTTTCAGCTGACGGACAATTTTGTTGTATTGTTCCTGTTCCATACTAAGCTGCTGTAAATAATTTGATTTCTGAGTAAGACTTTTCGGAGTGAAGTCCGCAAGATTCTGAAAACGGAATTCCTCTTCTACTACGTTGCCATCTTCTGTTTCGTGCTGTACAGCTACAGAAGGCTGGAAATGTTTGAAGACGTCATCCACAGTCTTTAATCCTGTTACAATTTCAGGGACGTAAGATTCATCGGTTGTAAGCTGGCTCACAATCAGCGACTTATTTTCCTGTATGTCCTGAATAGCTTCATTAGCGTCTACTTTTACCTCGTTTCCGCCAACACCATAATTAAACATTGCCATATTATTGTTATTTTGAGATTTTCGATTTTGGTGTGAATTGTTTTTATCAGCATCAAATAACTGACCAATCCAATGTTTAAATTTAAAAAAAAACTGCAACATACAAAATTTTGTTAATGCTTTTATTGAAATATTTAATATAATTAAACCAAATATCAAATAAAACTTAAAATTTTTGATGTCACTAAACTATGAAAAATTAAATAAAAAAAACGCATCATTTCTGACGCGTTTTCTTTTCTAACAATTTTTGGCTGTTATTACCAAATCTTTATTCTGTCCTGAGGTGCTTTATACATTTTGTCTCCAGGCTTGATATCGAATGCTTTGATGAAAGAATCCTGATTCACCAAAGGACCAAATGCCCTGAAAACTCCCGGCGAGTGCGGATCTGTTTTCACCTGGTTCACCATATACTGATCTGTAGATTTCGTTCTCCAAACCGTAGCCCAGCTCATGAAAAATCTCTGATCCTGCGTGAAACCGCTGATTAATCCCGGGTTTCCATGATCTTTCAGGTACATTTGAAGGGCATCGTAAGCAACAGCTACTCCACCTAAGTCACCGATATTTTCACCGCTTGTGAATTTTCCGTTCACGAAACTTCCTTTTACAGGCTCATAACTGTTGTATTGAGCAGCCAACTGTCCCACTTTTGCGTCGAAATTTTTACGATCTGCATCTGTCCACCAGTTATTTAAGTTACCATCTCCGTCGAATCTTGAACCGCTGTCGTCGAATCCGTGAGAAATCTCATGACCGATAACCGCACCGATTCCCCCGAAATTCACCGCAGCATCCGCTTTAGGATTGTAGAAAGGAGGCTGAAGAATCGCAGCAGGGAACACGATCTCGTTGTTTGAACCGCTATAGTAAGCATTTACCGTCTGCGGAGTCATTCCCCATTCTGTTTTGTCAACAGGTTTCCCTACTTTGTCTAAGCTTCTCTGATATTGCCAAGCTGCAACGTTCTGAAGGTTAGAATATAATGTTGCACCCTGAGCCGGAGCATCCACTTTCAACTGGGTGTAGTCTTTCCATTTGTCGGGATATGCAATTTTCACCGTGAATTTTGATAATTTTTCCTGCGCTTTTACTTTCGTGGCAGGAGACATCCAATCCATATCGTTGATATGTTGTTTGAATGATTTTAATAAATAATCAATATAAGTTTCCATCTGCTGTTTTGCTTCCGGAGTGAAGTATTTTTCGACATACAATTTACCAAAAGCCTCACCCAGAACACCATTTACGAGAGAAAGACCTCTTTTATTCATCGGGCGCTGCTCTTTCTGACCCTGAAGATATTTAGAATAGAAATCAAATCTGATCTGTTCCAAGCCTTCATCCAGATTGCTTGCATTACCGTTGATTAAATGATATTTCAAATAATCTTTCAACAGCGGAAGGTTCTTTTGAGTAAGGAACGAATCCATATTCTGGTAATATTTAAGCTCTCCTACAATGACTCTGTCTGTATTTACGCCTGCATCTTTTAAGTATTTTGCAAGGTTTACATTTTTAACCAAACCAGATAATTCGGATACATTTTTTGGGTTGTATCGTAAATTAGCATCTCGGTTCTGCTCAAGAGTCAATAGATAATTGGCCAATTGTTTCTCGAAATCAACCACATTTTTTGCCGCCGCATCAGAATTTTTATAGCCTAAAACTCCGAATAACTTTCCAACATAAGTTTGGTATTCTGCCAATGTTTTGGTATTAGCTTCATTTACTTTTTGATAATAATCTCTTCCCAAACCAAGATCCGGACCGCCAAGATACACCGCATTCATGTTTGAGTTTTTCATATCTGCACCTACTCTCCATCCGTAGAAAGAGTTGTCTCCCAGTTTCGTTGCTTCCAACAAATAGTTTTGAAGATCATTAAGGTTTTTAATGGCATCTATTTTTGCTAAATCTCCTTTGATAGGCACTAAACCTTCTGCATTTCTTTTACTGGTATCCATAAAAGAGGCATACAGATTCTGGATTTTCTGTCCTTCCGAACCTGCAGGATATGTTTCAGATAAAATTTTGTTTAGAATATCCAAAGAAGCATCATCTACATTTTCTCTCAACGCATTGAAAGATCCCCAACTTGCTTTATCAGAAGGAATTTGAGTGATTTTCACCCAATTTCCGTTCACATAGCTAAAAAAATCATCCTGCGGACGAACACTTTTATCCATATAAGATAAATTGATCCCCTCTTCTTTCATTTCTTCTTTCGCTGGCTTTACCACAACGTCTTTCATTGTCTCGGGTTTTTGAGTATCAGCAGTTTTTGTTGTACCACATGAGTTTAAAAATACCAGCCCGGAAAAGGCAAGTATTCCGATATTTAGCTTTTTCATTAAAATAATTTTTGATTTTACACAAACTTATCAAATATACGAATTGTTTATAAATGATTGAGGGTTTAGGGATTAAAGTTTCGGGGTGCGGGTGTGAGTTTCGAGTTTTGAGTTTTGAGTTTTGAGTTTTGAGTTTAATGTTGATGGTTGCTAGTTGATGGTTGAAGTTTTAGTTTTGGTGAAGGTTTTGGTATTGATGTGGAATGGTTTATTTTAATTAAATGCTTTCTCTTTTTCTAAAGATATAATTTTTCTATTGCAAATCTAAAGGAGGTTCTCGAAGCATCTTTAATTATAATTTTAAAACAAAAAAACCGCTCATTACTGAACGGTTTTGCTATTTTTTGGTAATGATTACCAGATTTTAATTCTGTCTGCAGGAGCTTTGTATAATTTATCTCCCTGTTTCACGTCGAATGCTTTGTAGAAGGCATCAACATTGATGATAGGTCCAAAACTTCTGAAATATCCAGGAGAGTGCGGGTCTGTTTTCACTTGGTTTACCATGTATTTTTCACTTGATAAGGTTCTCCAAACTGTTGCCCAGCTTAGGAAGAATCTCTGATCCTGCGTGTAACCGCTGATAGATCCCGGGTTTCCTTTATCTTTCAAATACATTTGAAGGGCGTCGTAAGCGATGTTTACACCACCTAAGTCAGCAATATTTTCACCGTTTGTGAACGTTCCGTTTACGAAAGTTCCTTTTACTGGTTCGTACTTATCATACTGAGCAGCAAGAGCTTTTGTTGCTTTTTCGAAGTTTGCTTTATCTTCCGGAGTCCACCAGTCTACCAAGTTACCGTCTGCATCGAACTGTGCACCAGAATCATCAAATCCGTGGCTCATTTCGTGACCGATAACTGCACCGATTCCACCGAAATTCACCGCAGCATCAGCTTTAGGATTGAAGAAAGGCGGCTGAAGGATCGCAGCAGGGAAAACGATTTCGTTGTTTACCGGGTTGTAATAAGCATTTACCGTTTGTGGAGTCATTCCCCACTCCGTTTTATCCACCGGTTTTCCGATTTTAGCTAAATCTTTGTTGTACTGCCATTCTGTGATATTCTGAAGGTTTGAATATAGATTTCCACCTTTAGATTCTGGAACGATCGTTAATTTAGAATAATCTTTCCATTTGTCCGGATAGGCAACTTTTACAGTGAATTTGTTTAATTTCTGCATTGCTTTTTCCTTCGTTGTAGAAGACATCCACGCTAAATTGTTGATGTGAACTGCAAAGCTTTTCTTTAAATAATCAATTAACTCAACCATTTGAGCTTTAGCTTCTGCAGGGAAATATTTTTCAACATATAATTTTCCGAAAGCCTCACCCAAAGTCCCGTTGATCAACTCAAAACCTCTTTTGTTCAGGGCTCTTTGTTCTTGCTGACCTCTCAAGTATTTACCATAGAAAGCAAACTTCATGTCACCCAATTTTTCGCTTAGGTAAGAAGCACTTCCGTGGATCATGTGGAATTTTAGATAATCCTTGATTACAGGAAGATTCTGAGCACTGATGAATTTATCTAAATTTTTGTAATATCCGATTTCTCCGATGATTACTTTATCTGTATTTACTCCAACAGCTTTAAGATAAGCAGGAAGATTTACATTTTTCACTAAACCTGAAAGTTCAGTCATTGTTTTTGGGCTGTACTGAAGCGTATTGTCACGGCTCTGCTCGTTTGTAAGATACGTCTGAGCGATGCTTTTTTCGTAATCTACGATACCCTTTGCCGCTGCATCAGCGTTTTTGTACCCTAATTCTTTCAACATAGAAGCCACATATTTTGTATATTCTGCAAGAGCTTCCGTGTTTTTTTCGTTTACTTTCTGATAATAATCTCTTCCTAAACCAAGTGATGCATTACCCAGATAAACAGCGTTCATTTTAGAATCTTTCAAATCTGCATCTACACCCCATCCGTAGAACGTATTTTCACCTTCTTTCGTTACAGAAGTCAGATAATTCTGAAGATCCGTAAGGTTTTTAATAGCATCGATTTTACTGATATTTGCCTGAATAGGCTTGATTCCGTCAGCATCTCTCTTCTTCATATCCATGTACGTCGCGTACAGATCCTGAATTTTTTTCCCTTCCGTTCCGTCTGCAAATTTATCTTTCAAAAGAGAGTTCAGAATCGTCATTGAATTATTGTCTGTATCTTCAGCCAATTTGTTGAAACTTCCCCAAGTTGGTTTATCAGAAGGAATTTTGGCAGTTTTCATCCATGTTCCACTTACATAGTTATAAAAATCATCCTGCGGACGAACTGATTTATCCATCAGGCTAAGGTCTAAACCTTTATCTGTATTTGCTGCGGTTTTCACAGCACTAGCCTGGGCGTTCACTGTTTGCGAACAAATTCCTGCTAATAAAAATAGAGAAAGCGTTAATTTTTTCATTATAATTACAATTTATACAATAAGTATATTTTTTCTAAACTTTGTTACTTGAGTTTTAATTAATTTTTAAAAATAAGATTATTTCGGCTTATCAATAAAATTTTAAGATTAAATTAATGAATCGACATTTTAAACACTGGTTCTCTTTACTTTAATTTAATTTCAACCTAATTTTTGGGTCAATAAAATCCTGATTTTTAAACATAAAACTACTCCGAAATCAAGACTCCAACCAAGTCCTGAATGATTTTCTGCGAAACGAAATACATAAAATCCAGCCTGTCCAAATGTGGCATATACAGTTTTGAAGTGACCACCTTGTCATTGACTCTGATGGTATAAAAAACCGTTCCCACCTCTTTTCCATCCTCCCCTTTTTCGGGACCGGCAACGCCTGTTGTAGATAGTGAAATATGGGTATCAAATAATTTCTGACAACCTTCCGCCATTTCGGACGCCACCTGCTCACTTACCACTGTAAATTCATCTACGGTTTCTTTTTTTACCTTTAAAATTTCAATTTTCTTTTCGGTTGCATAGGCTATAATTCCGCCTACAAAATATTTTGAACTTCCGGAATTTGAGGTGATCATTTTTGCCAATTCTCCACCGGTACAGCTTTCTGCCGTGGAAATCGTCATATTTCTTTCCATTAAAAGTTCAGCAAGAATTTTTTCAATTTTGTCTTCAGAAGTTGCGATGACATTATCTTTAATTAAAGGCAATAATTTTTGGATTTCCTCTTCCAGTTGCTGCTGTAAAACGGCTTCATTTTCGCCGGTTGCCGTCAATCTCAACTTCACGCGGGTTCCAACCGGAAGATATGACAAAGCTAAATTTTGAGGCAAAGCCAATTCCCAGTTTTCAATGGTATCCGCCAGAATGCTTTCGGGAATTCCTACAACGGAAACTATTCTTGTTGAAATATAATTTAGATTAAATTTTTCCTGTAAATACGGAATAATCTGATCTTTTATCAATGGTTTCACTTCATAAGGAACACCAGGAAGACTGAACAGCAATTTTCCGTCCTGCTCCATCATCATACAGGGAGCCGTTCCGTAATGGTTTTGAAAAACGGTTGATTTCGTAGGCACAAAGGCCTGTTCGCGGTTTCTTTCAAGGATTTCCAGGCGGCCGCGTTTTTCCATATAGGCTTTCAGATGATTAAAAGTAACCTCATCCAAAGCAATTTCATCATTAAAGAATTCTGCGATGGCTTTTTTGGTTTTATCATCTCTAGTAGGGCCTAATCCACCTGTTGTGATGATTAAATCTCCGGTTTCAAATGCGGATGTTAAAGTATTTTTGATGGTTTCAATTTCGTCAGAAATCGTGAAGATCTGTGAAACTCTTATCCCAATATTTTTAAGTTCGGCAGCGATGAAATTCGAATTGGTATCTACGGTATTTCCGGAAAGTATTTCATCCCCAATAGTAATCAGAACAGCTTTTTCCATATATTTATTTTCGAAAAAATTCTCCTGCAAATGACGTGAAATTCTGCATCACGGGCAATATAAATTGATTTTTTCTATTCCTTACTCGGAAGAGTGGTTTTAAAAGTTTAAATTATTGATTATGCTTCACCCAGATCAGCTCATCTGTATTGTAGCCGATTTTTTTAGCTTTTTCAAGGAATCTTGTTCGTATACTTTCAGGGATTTCGGTGGTTCTGGACAGAATCCAAAGATATTTTAAACTACTTCCTGCAACCAAAGCGTACTGATAGTTATCGTCAATATCGATTACATTATAGCCCGCCCAAATAGGTTTGAAAAATGAAACTTTTAAACGCGCTTCCGTTTTTTCCTTAACAAATTTCGCTTCCCCTACCGATTGTTTCCACTCTTTTTTTACGTAATTATATCCTTTGTTATCTACACGAATTGTCCCGTCCGGATTTTGAGAATAAGTGGCCATCACATTATCCATATTTCTTTCGAATTTATAGTCGAAACGTGCGATTTCATACCATTTTCCGAGGTATTTCTGAGCATTAAAATTACGAACTGCCGCCGCACCATTCGGGATTCCGACCGAACATGAATTGAGAATAATTAATCCTAAAACACCCAGAGAAACGGGTATAACTATTTTTTGAAACGTCTTCATAATAATATTAGTTAAGTTTGTGGTTATGATGAAAAACTTCAAAAATAATGCCTGAATTACATTAAACCTTCAAGGTTTTTGAAACCTTGAAGGTTATTAATCCTTTATGAAAAAACTTTAAGAAAATTATCCTTAAAACTTCCTGAAACTTCAATTTCCGTATCATCAGAAAGGGTTGCGGTTCCGCTTTTATGATAAGACTTCACAAAATTGGTGTTGATAATATGTGAACGGTGAACCCTCACAAAAGGATTTTCCAACAGGTCATCGAAATGTTTTAAAAATCTGCAAACCATCTTCTTAGAACCATCCGTAAGATAAACCTGGGTGAAATTCCCATCCGCCTGAAGTCTGACGATATCTTCCGTTTTCACCACATCAAAACCTTGTAAAGTGGGAAGGATAAGCTGTTGTTTTTCAGGCTTTAATTTTAAATTTTCAAGGAGAATTTTATTCCTGTTAAGTTCTTCCTTTTTTTCAAGACTTTCCGCCACCTTGTTTACCGCCAAAATAAGCTCCTGAATATCAATTGGTTTTAAAATATAATAACTCGCAGATTTGTTCAAAGCCTGAAGAGAATATTGCGAAAATGCCGTAATGAAAATCGTTTCGTAAGAAAATTCCTTTGTGGCTTCCAATACGTCAAATGCGTTTCCAAAAGGCATTTCAACATCCAGAAAAACCAGTTGAGGCCGGTGTTCGGCGATCAATGGAACGGCTTCTTTAATATTTTCCGCTTCTCCAAGAATTTCAATTTGCGGACAATATTTTGTGAGATAATTCCTTAAAACATCTCTTGCAATAATTTCGTCGTCTACAATTACGGATTTTATTTTCATTTTGGGTGCGGGTTACGGGTTTCGGGGTTTGAGATTCGGGTTACGAGGTTCGGGGTTTGAGTTTGGGGTTTGGGGTTTGGGGTTAAAATTGACAATTCACTTATTCACTAACTTATAGCTGATTTCTACAAAAACGCCTTCACCATTTTTCTTGTCTGTGATTTTACATTGGATATCCTGACCGTACAAATCATTCAATAGCGTGATTCTTTCGAGGGTATTTTTCATTCCGCGGCCTTCACGGGTTTTTTGATGCTGCGTTTTTTGTTTTTTGCTTTCTTCAATTCCGATTCCGTTGTCTTCAATGGTGATTTTTAAATGCTGATTTTCTTTTTCAAAATTTAATTTTAAAAAACCTTTTGTTGACCTGTAACGAAGTCCATGCCAGACTGCATTTTCCAGAAACGGCTGTATAAGCATTCCGGGAACTTTCAGGCTTTGGGTATTCAGGCTTTCGTCTACTTCAATTTCGTAATCAAACTTATCTGCAAAACGTGTTTTTTCTAAAGCTAAATAATTTTGCAGCAAATCCAGTTCCTGCTGAAAAGGAATGAAATCTTCCGTAGAATTTTCCATGACGCCGCGCATGAGCTTTGAAAATTTGGTTAAATACTGATTGGCTTCCAGTTCGTTATTCGTCGCGATAAAATGATTGACACTGTTTAAACTGTTAAAAATAAAATGCGGATTCATCTCCCTGCGAAGCGATTGTAAGGCAATTTTTTTGTTTTTGGTCTGCACTTTTTTCAGGGTTCTGAAGATGAAAATAATTAGTGCCGTCAATACAATCAAAGCTCCGATCAAACCGTAATTGAAAACATTTTTTTTGCGAATCAACTCATCCTTCAATTCTTTTTCCTTTTCAAGCTGAGAAATTCTTTGTTCTGTATCTTCCAGAATTTTCTGATCTACCAAACTTTTATCTTTCGAAACCAAATCGGGCAATTTTCCCAGAAAATCCCTGTACAGCAGCACCGAAGCATCCGTATTTTGTGAAATAGCGTACAAACTGTCCAATTTTTTTACACTTTTCTGTGCTTCCAAGGTGTGTCCTTTTTCAAGCGAAATTTTATAGGCATTTTTTAATAAAGTAATGGCTTCTTCAGCATCGTTTTTTTTGATATAAATATCCGCGAGCTCCTGAATCTGATTGACTTTTTCCTGCGAATTGTCTTTCACAAAATTTTCTTTTAAAACTTTCTTTTTAGCTTCAATTGCTTTGTCAAAGTTTTTATTTTCGACGTAAAAATCGGTTAGTTTCTGGTTGATTTCCAGTGCCTGTTGCGGTGCCTGTTGTTTGGATAATTTATAGGCATTATTCAAGTTTTCTTCCGCTTTCGGAATATTATTTTGTTGAATATTCACATCTGCCATTTGGCTGTAACTTGCTGCCAGATTGCCTTTATCCTTACTTTTCTGACTGATTTCAATATTACTTTGAATCGCCTCAGCCTTCAGTTCGGGCGAAGCATTGGAAAGTCGTGCTGCATCATTAGAATTGACGGTTTTATTTTTTTCGGTGTAGCTCACCTCTGCAGCGCGGCTGTAATTGCTGATTGCAGGAGTAATTTTATTCTGTTTTTCCTGTGACTGTGCCAGCTTTCTTGTTACGGATTCAAGATTTTTTTTATCATTTAAATTCTGATAAATATTTCGTGCTTTTATAAAGTACTCTTCACTTTTAGCGTAATTGCCCTGGTTGTAATAATTATTTGCAAGACCTACATAGGTATCTGCGACGCCTTTCGGATCATTATTATCAACTGCTTTTTGAAGTTTTCTGGCAGATTTTAAAACATTGGAAACACGTGCGGAATCCTGGGCAAAAGAAAAATTTCCCTGTGCCAGAACGAATATCAGTATTATTTTAAAAAGTAATTTCACTTTGTTTCAAATCTATAATGCAAAGTAAGTAAAACTTTATATATAGTTTTTAATTCCTCACCAAGTCAAAACCCAATTTCACCAAGTCTGCAAATTTCCGGTTTAGAATCCGGGTAATTTTACTCTAGAATTTAAAATTAAAACAAGAAATTATGAAATTGAAACATTTTTTACTGATCGGATTATTAACAGCAGGAAGTCTGATCAATGCACAGGAAATTAAGAAAAATGCGATTGAAGTAACAGGTGTTGCCGAAATGGAAGTAGAACCGGATGAGATCATCTTCAACGTCGGAATAAAAGGTGACAACAAAAACCAACTCGCCGACAATGAAAAACTTTTGTTTGAAACCCTGAAAAATAACGGTGTAAAAAATGAAGACATCAAATTCAAATCGATGTATCAAAACATTTATGCTAAAACAAAAACTTTCACGAAAAATTTTCAGTTTAAAATCAACAAAAAAACAGAAATGGGAAATCTGTTTGAAAGCCTGAATCAAAAATGGGTAACGAACATCAACATCGCAGAAATCAAGAATACAAAAATTGCTGATTTCAGAAAAACCGTTAAGATCAATGCTTTAAAAGCTGCAAAAGAAAAAGCCGAATATCTGTTGGAAAGTCTCGGTAAAAAAATCGGAAACCCGATTGAAATCGTAGAAATTGAGGACTATACAAGTGATATGATCGTTCCTGCCGCTTATAAAAGCAGAGCCGCCAATGTTCAACTGGAAGCCGCGGATGCCGGGGTAGATTATTCTTTCGAAAATATCGAAAACATCAGGCTGAAATACAGCATTAAAACAAGATACGAAATCCTTTAAAGATAAAGATCATGACAACTATTAAAACTTTAACATTAGCCATGGGAGCTGCGGCTTTTTTAGGCGCACAGAATTCCCCGAAATTTGAGTGTAAAGAACCTACGGTTCAGAGAACAATCGTTCAGAATGATCATCAGCCAGCCGGAACTTTAGGTAAAGAAAATAAAATTCAGGTTGCTTTGCTTCTGGACACGTCCAACAGTATGGACGGTTTGATCGATCAGGCAAAATCCAGACTCTGGAATATCGTGAATACCCTGACAACTTTGAAATATGACGGACAAGCCCCACAAGTGGAAATTGCCCTTTACGAATACGGAAACGACGGGTTGAGAGATGAAAATTACATCCGGCAGGTGACTCCGCTTACCCAGGATCTGGATCTGGTTTCCGAGAAACTGTTTGCCTTAAGAACCAACGGAGGAAGCGAATATTGCGGCGCCGTAATCCGCGATGCATCGATGAATCTGAACTGGGACGGAAATGAGAAAAGCATGAAACTGATTTATATCGCAGGAAATGAACCTTTTGATCAGGGGAAAATCAATTATAAGGAGGTAATTTCGACTGCAAAGAGGAAAAATATTTATACCAATACTATTTTCTGTGGCAGCAGAGACGAGGGAATTCAAACATTCTGGCAAAACGGAGCAACCATCGGTGACGGAAAATATTTCAATATCGACAGTGACAGAAAGGTAATTTATATCGAAACGCCTTATGATGTGAGGATTTCACAATGCAACGCAAAACTGAATGACACCTATATCTATTATGGAAGCCACGGTTCGGAATACAAAACCAAACAAATTGCACAGGACAGAAACGCCGAAGTGCAGTCTGTTTCCAACGCCGTTGAAAGAACGGTAGCCAAAGCCAAGAAAAATGCCTACAAAAATGACCACTGGGATTTGGTAGATAAAGCCGAAAAAGATAAGGCCTATATTTCCAATCTTAAACAGGAAGAACTTCCTTCCGAATTAAAAGGGAAAAGCAGCACTGAAATTCAGAAAATTGTGGCTCAGAAGTCGTCTGAAAGGGATAAAATTCAAAAAGAAATTGAAGAATTATCTAAAAAACGTCAGGATTTCATCGATGCAGAAATGAAAAAGAAAGGAAGTGCAGATTCAGATGATCTTGGAAAAGCCATTGAAAAATCTATCCTTGAGCTGGCTAAGAAAAACGGATACAGTTCGTAACATTTGTTGACCGAGGTTTTCATAACCAATATTTTTAAATATCTAAAGTGATGACTATTAAAGATAATCAAAACCCTTTTTAATAGTTGCAGAACGGCAGTTTCGATTCTCGAGCTGCCGTTTTTGGTTGGGATTTTGAGGGCTCGTCTTCGACGAGCCCTCAAAATCCCAACCAAAAACCTATCTTCCGAATTTAAAATATCTAGAAAGAGGATGTTTTTTACCTTTCATAAATAATGAAGCCATCTCCATCCCCGTCACGGAAAAAGTGATTCCGTTTCCGCCGAAGCCTAGCACAAAATAAGAATTTTTAAAATTTTCATGTTCCCCGATATATGGCAGTCCGTCCTTCGTTTTCCCGAAAGTTCCGGCCCACACAAAATCTGTGTAGAAATGATAATCAGGTTTTATTTTTTGTAAATTTCTTAGAATTTCTTTCTCTTTTTTATCAAGAATAGCATCACGTTTTTTAGCATCATAAAAATCTTCATCACCTCCGCCGATCAATACCCTGCCGTCGTCGATTGTTCTCATGTAGATGTAGGGTTTATCGGTATTCCAAACCAATGTATTCGTGATATTTCTAAATTTTTTCTTATCAATTTCTGAAACGATGGCATAAGTACTTTTTAAATCAACAAACTTTTCTTTAATTAAATTTTTACTCTCGTATCCGATACAATAAATAATTTTTTTAGCTTTAATTTGATATCCGGAATCAACCGTTATTAAATTATAACCTTTAAAATATTCCACTTTTACCATTTCGGTTTTATCGAAAATTTTTAAGCCCTCTTTTATATTAAGTTTAAATAATTCATGGGCAAATTTAAAAGCATCGATACTCGCTCCCTGTTTTGATAAAATTGCGCCATACGTATTTTCAAATTCAAATCTTTTTGTGACCTCATCAGTTTCCAGCCATTTAACATCAAAACCTGCATTTTTCCTGGTTTTGAATTCTTTTTTTAACCAAGAAACATCTTTCTTTTTTGCAGCAAAATACAATGATTTTTTCCTTTTAAAACCCGAACTTGATTTAATTTCTTCAGAAAGCTTTTCAATCTTATCTATGGCGTCTGAGCAGGCCTTGTAACTCATGACTGCTCCTTTTTCACCAATTTTTTCAATAAGTTCAAAAAGAGGAACATCTATTTCGTATTGCAGCATCGATGTGGTGGCAGAAGTGCTTCCGTTACAGAGTTCGCGTTTATCAATAAGAATTGTTTTATAGCCTTCGGTAACCATTTGATGGGCAATTAAGCTTCCTGTAATTCCGCCGCCTATGATCAGTACATCACAATCTTCATCGGATTTCAGGGATGGATATGAAGCTATCAATCCGTTTTTTAAAAGCCAGAAAGGTTCATTCGATTTAAGATCCATAGTAATATTTTACTATAAACAAACAATAATTAAGCCTTTTCAACCAAAAAAAGTTAAATAATGGTTTAATTTTTGCAGTTTCCCTACAACTCAAACCACATTAAATATAAAAAATATGATAACGATTATTCCAGAAGCTCCGGAAAATGTTGCTGCTTTCAACGCAACGGGAGAAGTAACGAAAGAAGATTTTGAAAACCTTGTAATTCCCAGAGTAAAGGAAAAAATAGATCAGTTCAATGAGCTGAATTATCTGCTGTATCTCGATACCGATCTGGATCAATTTACGATGGGCGCATGGCTGGAGGATTTGCTTTTAGGATTAAAAAACTTAACAAAGTGGAACAGAACCGCTATTGTTACAGACAAAGAAGGGGTACAGAAATTTACTGATATTTTCAGTGTTCTGATGCCCGGAGAATTCAAATCATTTCCGAAAGAAAATCTTTATAATGCACTGTATTGGTGCGAAAACGGAAATGAAGTGGAAGCTTAATCAATTCACAACAATGTACTAAAGACTGTCTCTAAGGCAGTCTTTTTATTTTTACTTAATTAAATATCAACACATTACGTATAAACACCTAACAGAAAAATTGGTATTTTACACTGTATTTATTTCCCATAATGGTGATTACATTTGTATTGTTAACCAACTAAAAATTTAACACCATGTCAACATTCAAAATTAACATCATTGCGGGACCACTTTGGAGCAATGACGAGGCACAAAAATTAGGCGGACGTATCGCTGCCGCACACTTAGGAAAATTCACAGGACAATGGAGCACCATTGTAGAAGGAGAAATGAGCGTCATCGAAGTTGAGCTGAATACTCAGCCGACAGGAAGCTCAGAGTATACTTTAAACGTTTTGGCCGGTCCGATCTGGAGCGACGAAGACGCAAAAGCTGTTTGCCCTTCTATCTGTGCATCTTACGGAGGTACTTGGAACGGACAATGGACAACAGTAGTAGAAGGCAAAATGAGCGTTTGCGGCTGTGTCTTTAAATTTTAAATGAAAGAATTAAGAGTAGCGGCGGGTTCGAATGAACCCGCCGCTTTTTTATTGGTCACAAGAAACACATTCTGTTGCAATTTCTTCTTTATCAATCGTTTGCGAACCGTATAAATATTTATATCTCACGGCAATAACAAGACCTATGGAAGTCATTCCCACTCCTACAAGCGATGGATAATTAAATGAGAATCCGTGTTCCAAAGGAATTCCGCCTAAGAAAGCTCCCATCGCATTGGCAATATTAAAAGCCGCCTGCATAAACGCCGCTGCCATCATTTCACTTTTCGGTGCCGCTTTCATCATCATAATATTGATTGGTGCCGCCACAGACATCGATAATGCCCCGCAAATGAAGGTAAGAGCCAACGCAATATTTTGATATTCGGAAAGGAAAAATACTCCTGCCAAAGAAATCATCATTAAAAAAAGCAATAAAGCACACGTTTTTTCAGGGCTTAAACGATCTGATAAATATCCTCCGACCAGATTTCCCACCACCATTCCGCCTCCTGCAAGAATCATTACATAAGCCATCTGACTTTCTTTAATTCCTGAAATCACCGTCATTAAAGGGGTAATGTAACTGAACCATGTGAAAAGTCCACCGAAACCAATTGCCGTAATCATCAGAACCAGCCAGGCTTGTTTTCTCTTCAGAAATTTCAATTCTTCCATAAAATGGGTGTCCTGATTGGTTTCCAACACCGGAAGCCAGAGTTTTAAAAACAATAAAGCCAATAATCCGATCACCGCAACAATTACAAAATACCATCGCCAGTGAAAAGTATGCCCAATATATGTCACCAAAGGAACCATCGCCAGATTAGCGATTGTAAGTCCGGTGAACATCAGTGAAATATAAAATGCTTCCTTCCCTTTTCCGGCCATTCTCGCCGCTACTACAGTTCCTACTCCGAAAAAAGCTCCGTGAGGAAGCCCGGAAAGAAATCTGATAATCAGCATGGTTGTATAATCCGGTGCAACAGCTGATAATGCATTAAACAATGTAAAAATCATCATCAATGCCATCAAAACTTTTTTCGGTGGAAACTTCACAGAATATCCAATAAGAATTGGCGCTCCGATCACTACACCTAAAGCATACGCAGAAATCAAATGCCCCGCTTCGGGAATCGAAATCTGCAGAGATCTTGCCACATCCGGCAATAATCCCATCACTGTAAACTCTGTCGTCCCTATTCCCAAACCGCCTATCGCCAACGGTATAATTCGTTTATCTATCCCCATTTTAAAGTTCCGTTATTTGTTTCTTCTTTTAAAAGGCAAATTTCGATAGAAATTGTCATTTATACTTTAACTTTAATGATCTATTTTTGCTCTATATTAACCTTTTTAATTAATTTTGAACTAAATTTCAATCAAAACAGAACCTAATGAAAATCCAGAAAGAAATCATTGAATTTGAAGAAGACAAATCTTTCAAACTGTTTTCTCCTTCCCTGAAAAATTGTTTTTTCTGGCATTATCACCCTGAAATTGAACTCGTTTATGTAGAAGCGTCCAATGGAATCCGGCATGTTGGGAAGAATATATCCGATTTTAAGGAAAGTGATCTGTTGTTAATCGGTTCTAATGTTCCTCATCTTAATTTCGATTACAAAATTCAAACGGAATGCAGACAATTGGTTCTGCAAATGCGCGAAAACTTCCTGCAGGATCTTATCTTTCCTATTCCTGAATTTGAAAATATTAAAAAACTTCTGGACCGTTCTTATCTCGGACTGTCATTTTCGGGTGAAACGAAAAAACTTGTAGTTGAAAAACTTCATCATATAAAAGATGAAAATTCCTTCAAATCTTTTATCGGTTTAATTGAAATTTTACAGATTCTTGCCCATTCCACTGAAGTGAAAGAATTAAACAATGAAGACACCAGAATCAAATGGTTCCTGAATGATAAAATCCGGATGGGAACGATCTACGACTACATTCACGAAAATTATGATAAAAAAACAAACGTAAACGAAATTGCTGAAATGGTAAGTCTAAGCACTCCTGCTTTTTGCAGGTATTTCAAGAAACAAACCAATATGACCTTCACCGATTTTGTAAATACTTACAGAATTAATCAGGCAAAATTATTGCTTTTACAGAATTCCTGCGTGACGGAGGTTTGCTTTCAGGTGGGTTTTGACAGCCTTTCTTATTTTAATAAATTGTTTAAAAAATATATTGGAGAGACGCCTTCTGCATTTAAGAAAAAGCATTTGAGTAAGGTTAAATAGTTTATTTCTTTCGCAGAATTTCTCTCGCAGATGTTTGCGTTATCTTTTAAAAATAAATTAAAAATCTGCTAAATCTGCAAGAATACTTCGTTGCTTCACTCTTCCCAATGACAAAAAAAATCGCTTCAAAAATTGAAGCGATTTATATTTTAATGAATATGTTTTTCTGCGTGGTAAGAACTTCTCACCAAAGGCGAACTTTCAACATGTCTGAAGCCTAAGCTTCTTGCAAAATCCCCGAATTCATCGAACTCTTCCGGCGTGATGAATTTTTTCACAGGTAAATGCTTTTTGGTTGGCTGTAAATATTGACCTAAAGTGATCACATCTACATTCGCATTTCTGATGTCTTCAATCGTCTGGAAAACTTCATCTTTATTTTCACCCAAACCAAGCATTACTCCGGTTTTTGTTCTTCTTTGTCCGGCTTCTTTCAGGTATCTCAACACCTCAAGGCTTCTTTCGTATTTTGCCTGGATTCTCACTTCTCTTGTCAAGCGTTTTACCGTTTCCATATTGTGGGAAATCACTTCCGGAGCTACTTCTACCAATCTGTCAAGATGTTTTGTAATTCCCTGGAAATCCGGAATCAAAGTTTCCATGGTAGTTCCCGGAGAAATTCTTCTTACGGCATTTACCGTTTCGCCCCAAAGGATGGAACCCATGTCTTTCAAATCATCACGGTCTACCGATGTAAGAACCGCGTGTTTGATTTTCATTAATTTGATCGAGCGTGCCACTTTTTCAGGTTCATCCCAGTTGACATCAAGCGGCTTTCCGGTTTTTACCCCACAAAATCCACAGCTTCTTGTACAGATATTTCCTAAAATCATGAAAGTTGCTGTTCCCTCTCCCCAACATTCGCCCATATTCGGGCAGCTTCCGCTTTGGCAAATTGTATTTAATTTATATTTATCAACCAAAGATCTTAATTCTCTGTAATTCTTTCCGGTAGGAAGTTTTACACGAATCCATTTTGGTTTTTGAACGGTAGTATCTTGAACTAGATTTTCCATTTATTTCTCAAATTGAGGTTCAAAGTTAGTGATTTTTTTATCGAAACAATCAAAGACAGACATTGATGAAACATATAATTTTGTAATTTTAAACCACAATAATTTCTCATGAAGACGATATTCTGCTTTCTATCTATTATTTTCAGTACATTTTGTTTTGCACAAAAAGAATTTCAGCCGGCAGGTTCAACAATAATAGAATCTGTTGACGGTGATTTGGATGGCGATAAAATTCCTGAAAAAGTTATCATTTATAATACAAAAGATACGACCGATTTTGGAAACATCCGCGAAATTCAGATTCTGAAAAATTTTAATGGAAAATGGAAAATTTTAGAAAAATCCAGAAACACTATCCTTGAAAGCAACAGCGGCGGAATGATGGGCGATCCTTATGGTGATACGAAAATCGAAAAAGGAATTTTAATCATTTCACAATACGGCGGAAGCAGCTGGAAATGGGGATATACGGATAAATATAGGTTTCAGAACGGGCATTTTGAATTAATTGGTTATGATTCCACTTACGGAAAGCCAGAAGAATATTTTTCAAGTGTAGAATTTAATCTTTCAACAGGACAGCTTAATTTTGAAAAAGAAGTGGAAAATACCGCTGAATACGGGAAATCTAAAAAGGAAACTTACATTAAAAAAGGGCTGAAAATTGATCTTCAAAACAGAAATCAGAAGGAGCAAAGAAAAATTACGCTTCCGAAGACGAAGGAGGATGTTTATTTGTGACTTGAACAATTTGTTTTAAAATATATTGTTGAGATTCTTACGAAAAGACAAAATTTCGTTTATAAAATCTACATTTGGATGACATTCTTATGAAAGAAGAATGTAAACTAATAAGCTATTGAAACTCTGTTGACATCCTTTCAGGATGACAAACAGTGCATTTAAAATTGTTTGTAAAAGAAAAAATTAATTGTCCTCAAACTCATTATTTTTCAACAATTCAGCTAAGACTTTTTTGGCTCGCATTACCCGAACTTTGGTATTGGCAACGGAAATTCCGAGTTCTTCGGCGATTTCTTTGATGCTCTTTTCCTCAAAAAATCTTAATTTGATAATATCCTGATAATTAGCGTCTAAAGATTCGATGGTTTTGATGATTTTCTTTTGTTCTTCCGCGGAAATCATTAATTCTTCCGGAGATTTTGCAAACTGATTTTTTACTTCATCCAAGTTTTCTGTAGGATCCTGATTTTCACGGCTTTTTCTTCTCCAAAAATCGATAATGGTATTTTGGGCAATCGTTAAAACCCAGGTTTTAAATTGGAAATGAGGATCATACATATCCAGTTTCGACAAGACTTTTGAAAAAACATTCACTGTAATTTCATCTGCATCATTTTCATCCTTCACTTTTTTCATGACAAAAGAAAAAACATCAACCCAAAAGATGTTGATGAGCTTGGTCTGAGCTTTCTGGTCTTTTTCCTTTGCTTTGCCGATGAGCAGGAATAGTTGTTCGTCGTTCATGTATAACAAATATAGTTGATTTTGGGCGAAAAGACAAGATGTGGGTTTATTTTAACGCAAAGAGTACAAAGGTTTTTGTTACAATTGTTGTGCCTATTTTTCGTTCGCAAAGGCGGTTCACTCAGCAAAGAAATAGCAGTTCGTTTGTCATCCTGAAACCATTAGTCAAAGGATCTAAACTTCATTAAAATTTGGTAATTATACCGTCATCAATATAGACTAAGCTCAATCGGATTATAATTTTTTTCTGCTTTTATAGCATTTTGTTTCATATATTCACGATCTTCTGCATTTTCTATAAACTGCTCATTTAATCTTAATTTTCCAGCAAGTCTATTTTTAAAAATTTCTGCCACTTTTTCTTTTGTTAAATTTTTCACATTGGTTGCATTGTTAGCAGATTTGCAAGTATACTTTCTTTTTCTAAAGGCGTAAAGTGTGTAATGATAATCATCTTTAGTATCATACACTTCAGCAATTAAACCCGGCAAACCGTTGAATTTATATGGTCCAAATTGAAATGGAATCTCAGAAGCAAACCAAGCTATCCAAGTTCTTCCATATTTAGTGGCTTCTGCTCTTTGGCATTTATATCCTGCTATCGTTTTAAATTCATTTTTAATTTTCCAATTAATATTATTTGGTTCTTCATAACCAAAATAAGCATAATTAATTTCATCGGTTACATACAATTTTGCTGATGTAGTCCCAATATAACCACGAAAATCTGTGTTATATTTCATAGCTTCCTCAAGTGTATTAAGTTTTTTTTCAACCAAGAGAGAATCTGATATGTATCTATGTAAATCTTTAAAAAAAGAAGATTTTTCATTAATAAGTAGCGCGAAAGTTGTTTCTTTTTTATAGTTATTGGCATTAGAAAGTTTATAATTGAGCTTATAATCTGCTTCATACACCACATCAAATTTTTTCTGAGAAAAAATGATTGCTACGATTAATAAGTGAAATAAAATAATGATTTTTTTCATTTTAATATTTTATTGGTAAAATAAAAAAGACCGCCAATACTTGACGGTCAACATTTTTTAATGGTAGTAGATGTGAATAACAACCGCACCTGCATTAGGGCAATTTTCGCCATTAACATCAGCTAGAAAATTAGAAAGCTGATCCAAAGACATATTATCCGCAATTGTTTGACTTACCTGAACAACTTTTCCACAAGAAGTTCTGAATGGGAATGCACTAACAATACCAGCAACTAATAAAGCGCCGAGTAATAAACTTTTTTTCATAATTGTTTTTTTAATTTGTTTCTATTGCAAATATATACAATTAGGGATTGAATACTTCAATCAAAAGTGAATAAAATTCATTCAATTTTGAACAAATTTCAAAAGCATCAAACTTTTTAAATGAGATAAAAAACTATATTTGTAATAAAAAAATAATGAACCTTTCAGATAAATTATTTACGACCCGCACCGCAAAAAAACTTTCTAAGCAGGAAGTTGCCGATCTATTGGGAATGGATGTTACCACGTATGGAAGAGTGGAAGCCGGAAAAAGAAATCTTGAAATCGATAAGCTGAAACTTTTACCCGAAACTTTAGGCATTAAAGCGGAAGAAATATTAGACTTACTGGAAATTGATAAGGGAACAACTTTCAATATAACCAATAGTGAAAATGCAACCAGTAATGGAATTGGAAATATTGAAAACTTTTATAATGAAAATAAGGATGCATTGGCTGAAATAAAAAAACTTTATACCGAACTTCTACAACAGAAAGACAGTATGATCGACTATCTGAAAAAGGAAAACGAAGAGCTAAAAAATCTTCTTAAAAAATAAACAAAGCGGTTATTCTATACCGTATTCAAACCTTATAGGTTTTTGAAATCTATAAGGTTTAGACCATCAGTCTATATTCAGAAAGACAAACTTTAGCATTAAGAATTCCCTTTTGTGCTTTTCCACTCTTTATAACCCCGAATTTCTTATCTTTGCACATTAAATTTTAAAGCAGAAAATAATGAACTCTTTTATTGAAGAACTGAAATGGCGCGGGCTTTTTGCCGACATGATGCCCGGAACGGACGAACAACTGGATAAGGAAATGACGACTGCCTATATCGGTTTCGACCCAACTGCAGATTCTTTACATATCGGAAGTCTTATTCAGATAAAAATTTTGGCTCACTTTCAACAGCACGGTCATAAGCCAATCGCGTTGGTGGGCGGTGCTACAGGAATGATCGGTGATCCGTCGGGAAAATCTGCCGAGAGAAATCTTTTGGACGAAGAAACGCTTTTACATTATGTTGACTGTTTAAAAAACCAACTTTCAAGATTTTTGGATTTTTCCGGAAATGAGCCCAACAAGGCTGAATTGGTGAACAATTACGACTGGATGAAAAATATTTCTTTCCTTGATTTTGCTAAAAATGTAGGGAAAAATATTACTGTCAATTATATGATGGCGAAAGATTCTGTGAAGAAAAGACTTTCAGGTGAAGCGGGTGTTGACGGGATGAGCTTTACGGAATTTACCTATCAGTTAATCCAAGGGTACGATTTTTTACATCTATACCAAAATAATAATGTAAGGCTTCAGATGGGAGGTTCTGACCAGTGGGGAAATATCACGACCGGAACAGAACTGATCCGTAGAAAAGCTCAGGGAGAGGCATTTGCATTGACCGTTCCTTTGATCACAAAAGCTGACGGCTCGAAATTCGGGAAGTCTGAAAGTGGGGAAAATTACTGGCTCGACAAAAAGAAAACTTCACCTTATAAATTTTACCAATTCTGGCGAAACGCTAAAGATGAAGATGCTGAAAGATTTATTAAATTCTATACATTTTTAAGTAAAGAAGAAATCGAAACTTTAGTTGCTGAGCATAAAACAGCTGAACATGAATGGAAACTTCAAAAAAGACTGGCTGAAGAAATTACAGTTTGGGTTCATGGAAGAGAAGAATATGAAAAGGCATTAAAGGCTTCGGAAATTCTTTTCGGACGCTCTACAGCAGAGGATTTGGTAAGTCTTGATGAGGAAACTTTCCTGGATGTTTTTGACGGAGTTTCTCAAAAAGAAGTGGCAAAAGCAGAGGTTATAGGAGCCAATATTGTGGATCTTCTTGTTGAAAAATCCGGATTTTTAAAATCTAAAAGTGAGGCGCAAAGAGAACTGAAAGGAAATTCAATCTCTGTAAACAAAGAAAAGGTAAATGATACTTTTGTCGCTACTGAAAATGATTTGATTAATGATAAATTTTTGGTGCTTCAAAAAGGGAAAAAGAATTACTTTATTGTTAGAGTTGTTTAGTAAAACTTTAAACAAAAATTTTAAATAAATAAAAACCGTCCGGGAAATCCTGACGGTTTTTTTGATGAGATAAGATTTGTATCAACACTTGTTAAACATTCATTAAAAAAATATTTTTATATAAATATGGTTTCCTTACTTTGAACAATAGTATTAGTATTTTTTTTCATCATTGTTATAAGTCTGTCCGTTTCAGGAAACCTGATTGTAATACAGATGTTTGATTATTAATACTGCTTTATTAATACGTACCAACTCTTTCTAAAACTGCCGAGTATCCTCTGTTTACGTTTCCGTTATTAACAACATTGAGTTGGTAAGTCCCACCGCCGGAAGCCACAATATACATCGTAAAATCAAGATTCGCCGTATTTCCTCCATCTCCACAGCCAGGTACGCCAGACCAGCTTACTCCTGTAGATGTCTGCGTTTCTGAAAAAGTAGGGGGAGCTACACCATTTAAAGACATAAAACCGTCTCTGCCTTGTATGGCTGTTCCACCACTACTATTGGCGGCTACCCAAAATTCTGCAACTGCATGATGGGTACATGCATTAGCAACTGTAACGGTGAGCCTGTAGTAAGTGCCATCCGGAATATTACCGATAATAAGGGTGGATGCTCCCGGAGCTCCCGTAATAATTCCTGACATCACATTTCCGTGGCCAGGAGGTGCTGTTTTCACTACATTACCATTAGCATCATGATAGACAGGAATGGCTATACTTGCTCCGTTTCCGGCAGCCAGCATGGGTGTATTTCGAATTCTGGCCGTACCATTGACATCCATGTTTGCAGTAGGGTTTGTAGCGCCAATATTGATTCCCAACTGACCTGTGGAATGCAGTACCATATCAGGAGCAGTAGCAGAAGTTGGTGATGCGGTATGGAAATGCAATAATCCGCCGCTTAAACCAAAACCATAGAAATCTCCTCCTGCCGTATCATTATACACTGCGAGCTTTGTACTCGACACAAGAGGTCCCAGATCAAGATGAGAATTGGGAGTAGTTGTTCCTATTCCTACGTTTCCGGTAGGAGTAATACGCATCTGTTCTGCATTATTGGTACGGAGAGCTAATCCCTGATTATCTGTAGTTCCTAAGAAATTGGTTGTGGGGTTTGTCCCAGAATTTCCTAGTGTATTCCATGGGATGCTTGTAGCAGTAGCACCTGCCCCATTGTTGGTAGCCCTCCAGTTTCCGTTACTGTAAGCAAATTCCATTGCCTGTCCGTTGGTAATCGTAAAGCCGTTGAGACTGGCTCCGAAACCACCTCCGGTATTGTTGTAGATGATAAGTCTCTGTCCTGCATTAGGCGCGGCAGGCGCGGTGATGGCAATAGTAGCCGTAGCAGAACCTGTAAGCTGTATCTGAGTAACATTGGCAGGAATGGTCGCTGCATTACTTGCTACAGCCACTGCCGTTTCACGGTTGGTGATCGCACCGTTTACGTCCAAGGTTGTTCCGGGAGTAACGGTATTGATCCCTACTCCGGTCTGGGCCTGCATTGCTGTACTCATTACCAGCAATATCCCACTTAGTACTAATAGATCTTTTTTCATAATAATTTTTTTGTGAATTGTAAGGTTTATTTTAGTTCGACTGTTAGTTTTTATTAACTCACATAAATATGATTAATGTAAAATTCTTCCCTCCTGTATCTCTTATTCATATTTCTAAGAGTACATTTTCCTTCTTTTGAACTCAATCAACCTTGTTGTGTTTTATTTTATCCTTTATGCATTTTAGATTTCTTGGAATTAATAAAATCAATTATTTCCTAATTCCTACCTAAACATTTCTTATTAAAATTAATTATCATTAAAAATTTTTAAATCTAATTAAATCTAAGAATGAAATATGATAAAAGCTTTTGGCTAAAGACCGACATCTGTAAGGGTAAAGGTTGTATATCCATTATTTATTTTCATGATAAATATTGATATCAATCTTTGAATGATGTCTCAGCAATACAGTATCTAAGAAATACTGACATTGGATTTTTTTTCATAATCATAGGCATAAATTATTTTTATAATTGTTAAATAATTCCTGATCAATCAATCCCTAATTAATCAGAATAAAGTGTGTGCCTAAAATTGTGTTTTATGTTTACATGACAAATATAGTTTCAAAAAAATAAAAAATCAACTTTTTTATTAAAAATTTACAAATAAATTATCAATTCGATAATACAGCCCGCATGAATACGCGATTTTAATAATGAAAAATTGATGACAAATAATGTTCTTTTTACAAAAAGAATGAAAAAATTAAGTATAAAATATATCCCAACCTAATCTTTTTTCATTGAAAATTTTAATGAAAATAAAAAAACCATCCGGAAATCCGAACGGTTCTTAGATGAGATATTTCTTAAGATTTGTATCAACACTTGTTAAACATTTAAAAAATATTGTTTATTACATAATCCTTGTTTCCGTAGTATAGCTTTTTTTAATAAACTCTTTTTCATCTTTGAATAAATATTTTGTTGCTATTCTCAGGAAACCAGGATTATTGTAATGATTGAGGTTAAAAATTGATATAATTATTTATTATTAATAAGTTCCAATTCTTTCTAAGACTGCCGCATACGTTCTGGCTACGTTTCCGTTATTAACAACATTAAGCTGATAATTCCCACCACCGGAAGCTACAATAAACATAGTATAATTAAGGTTTGCTGTATTTCCTCCATCTGCACAGCCAGGTAAGCCAGACCAACTTACACCTGTAGAAGTTTGTGTTTCTGAAAAGGTAGGAGGGTTTACACCACTTAGAGATACAAAACCGTCTCTGCCTTGTATGGCTGTTCCACCCGTACTATTGGCGGCTACCCAAAATTCTGCAACCGCATGATGGGTACATCCATTAGCAACTGTAACGGTAAGCCTGTGGAAACTACCATCCGGAATATTACCGACAAGAAGCGTGGATGCTCCCGGAGCAGCAGTGATAGTCCCTGACATCACATTTCCGTGGCCAGCAGGTGCTGTTTTCACCACATTACCATTAGCATCATGATAGATAGGAATGGCAATTGATGCACCATTTCCAGCAGCCAGCATAGGTGTATTTCGAATTCTGGCAGTACCGTTGACATCCACATTAGCAGTAGGGTTTGTTGCCCCAATATTGATACCTAACTGACCTGTGGAATGCAACACCATATCCGGAGCCGTCGTAGGTGTCGCTGAAGCTGTATGGAAATGCAGCAATCCGCCACTTAAACCAAAACCATAGAAGTCGTTTCCTGCGGCTGCATTGTATACCGCCAGCTTAGCACTGGAAACATCGGTACCCAAATCGAGTTTAGAATTGGGAGCAGTAGTACCAATCCCAACATTACCGGTAGGCGTAACACGTACTTTTTCTGTATTGTTGGTACGCAATGCCAATCCCTGATTATCGGTAGTTCCTACAAAATTGTTTGCAGGGTCTGTTCCTGCATTTCCTAGTGTATTCCATGGGATGGTGTTGGGCAAAGCACCTGTTCCGTTATTCATTGCTCTCCAGCCACCGTTACTGTATGCAAATTCCATAGCCTGACCATTGTTGATGGTAAAACCATTAATGGTAGCTCCAAAACCACCGCCTGTATTATTATAGATTACAAGTCTTTGTCCTGCATTGGGAGCTGCAGGTGCTGTGATGGCAATAGTAGCTGTAGCAGAACCTGTAAGCTGTATCTGAGTGACATTAGCAGGAATCGTAGCTGCATTGGCTGCAACTGCTACTGCTGTTTCACGGTTGGTGATGGCACCGTTTACATCTAATGTTGTACCGGGAGTCGTCGTATTAATCCCTACGTTTCCCGCTTGTGCCTGCATTGCTGTACTTATGAACAGTAATACTCCACTTAATAGTAATAGATCTTTTTTCATAATTGTTGTAAGTTATCTTATCATATTTAGCTTTATTAATTCTTTTAGTGTGTGCTTAGATATTTGAATTAATAAACAGTTTTAATCATTTTTCGAATTGTACCAATTTCAACTTTTGCGTTTTGTAATATTGTATCAATTTTTTTATTTAATATTTTATTTATATTAATTAAAAGGATAACGTGTAAGTCTTATTGTATAAGGTTTTGCGGTATTCGCATTATTGGTAATACGAATATTATGAGGAGCAAGGTTATCTATAGCCACTGTAAAATTGAATGCAGTACTGTTACTGCCATCCGCACATCCCGGAACTCCAGAAAAAGTTACAGCAGAAGAGGTTTGCGTTTCCGTAAACGTTGGTGGGCTTACTCCATTATTACTTGTAGATCCTGAGATCCCCTGTATTGAGCTTTGATTATTAGTTGCAAGTGCAAAGACCCAAAATTCTGTAACAGCCGCATATGAACAGGCATTATAGGTAGTCACAACCATTTTATAAACACCTCCGTCAGGAATTTGTCCTACAACCCCTGTAGTTCCCGGGGAGAGTGTAGGAGTATGGGCATAATAATTTTCGTTGTTTCCATTCCCTTGTGATTTTCCTATATTTCCATTAGCATCCATGTATACAGGGATTTGACCTGTTGTTGCAATAACCGGTGTACTACGTACTCTTGCCGTACCGTTTACGTCTAGTTTTGCGGTAGGAGCAGCTGTAGGGTCTGTACCAATTCCCACATTTCCAGCGGCGTGAATTACCATTTCCGGTGCATCAGCATTAAGAGCAGATGAATAAAAAGCTAAATGTCCCGGTACAATACCCAAACCATAAAAATCAGTTCCGGAAGCATTGTTATAAACCGCCAGTTTTTTTCCCGCAACATCTGTAGGAGTAGTTCCAAAAGTAGTTCCCAAGTCAAGTTTACTATTAGGAGCAGTAGTACCAATCCCAACATTACCGGTAGGCGTAACACGTACTTTTTCTGTATTGTTGGTACGCAATGCCAATCCCTGATTATCGGTAGTTCCAAGAAAATTCGTAGTTGGGTTTGTTCCTGTATTTCCTAGTGTATTCCATGGGATGGTGTTGGGCAAAGCACCTGTTCCGTTATTCATTGCTCTCCAGTTTCCGTTACTGTATGCAAATTCCATAGCCTGACCGTTGTTGATGGTAAACCCATTAATGGTGGCTCCAAAACCGCCGCCTGTATTGTTGTAGATTACAAGTCTTTGTCCTGCATTGGGAGCTGCAGGTGCTGTGATGGCAATAGTAGCCGTAGCAGAGCCTGTAAGCTGTATCTGAGTGACATTAGCAGGAATCGTAGCTGCATTGGCTGTAACTGCTACTGCTGTTTCACGGTTGGTGATGGCACCGTTTACATCTAATGTTGTACCGGGAGTCGTCGTATTGATCCCTACGTTTCCCGCTTGACCTTGCATTGTTGCACATACCAACAGCAATGTTCCACTCAATAGTAATAATTTTTTTTTCATAATTGTTGTAAGTTATTTTATCATATTTAGCTTTATTAATTCTTTTGGTGTGTGATTAGATATTTGAATTAATAAACAGTTTTAATCATTTTTCAAATTGTACCAATTTCAACTTGCGTTTGTATTGTTTAGTTTCGTTCTTTCATACCAATCCCAACTTTTGCTTTTATATAAAATATGTTAGCATTGTGGCTGAAAATTTTTTCAGTAATTTCCCTTTACTGCTGCCATCGTTTGGTAACTTGGTTACTCATATCCTAAAGATTCATCAATCCCTACTTACTTATCTCTTGGTAATGGAAATATTCTGCTCAGGTTTTTTGATATTCAAAAGCTGTCTGAATCTACCAATACCTACTTACACAGCTGTTCTTTCAAGACGAAAGACAGGTTATGTATGTACGATGAATTTAATATTAATCAAAATGTGTGAAAAGCATTTAGCTATAGGGCTCCTTTGACATGTGAAATGTGAGAATTGATCTCAATCTCCGCTTGTGTCACTGCAATGTTGTATCTAAGAAATACTGAACATTCAATAAAGTTTTTTTTTCCATAATCATAGGCAATAAATTATTTTTTCTAATAGTTACAATCCCTAATTAAACAATTAAAGTTCGGGTGCCTGAAAAATTTGTGTTTTACGTTTTATATCGCAAATATACTTTCAAAAAATCAAATAATTATCATATTTTTTAGTTTTTTTTGAAAAAAAATCAACTATTCCTATCAAATTGATTAATAAAACCCCGACATAAGAATTATACTACTAATTAGAAATACTATGAATAAAGGCTTTATCGGAGCAAAATATTTCAACATTAAATGAATTTTTATGAACACTTTTTTCAAAAAAAATTTTAACTATAAGCCATTTTTAAATCCATTTGGTTGAAAAAAAGACAATTTTTATGTAGAATAATGTAGTATGTATTGGAAGATTTATTCCATCATAACCTTCACAAAATCACAGTCTAATCAGTGAGTAATAGAATCTTTTGTATAAAGAATTTAATATGATTATTTCGCTTGAATACTGCTGTGAACTTCCCTACTCTAGCGATGTTCAAAAAATACTTACAGATAGGGCACAAAAAAAACCGCTACGAAAGCGGTTTATGTATTGTAATATATTTTCTTCTTCTACAATTCTAAGAAACTGTGAGCTACAGCTGCACTTTTAGTTCCGGATCCTATCACCGTATCTGATTTTGCAACCTCACCGTCTACCCAGATATTCACGATTAATTTTGAGTCAGCGTTCGGAAGAACAGCGTTTGCTGCAAGATTCAACTGAGATTGGCTGGAGCTTACAAACTGCTCACCACTCGCCCAGTTAGTTCCTGTCGGATCAAAGATCGTGTTCTGGCTGGTTCCTACCTGAGTTACAATAGTTTTAAAAGTACCTGTACCACTACCTGTACCGTTTACTATTTTTGATTCAAACTGAATAATGTGATCTTCATATTCATCCTTGTCATCATCCTTACAAGAATTAACAACAGAAATTACTGAAAATAATACGGCGAATAAAAAAGAAAGTCTAAGTAAATTTGATTTGTAAAATTGCTTCATTTCTCCAAATAGATTTTTAATGTTTCAAATATAGGTTTTTTATCAATATAAAAATAACTTTTATGAAAAATTTCCAACAATGAATTCTAAATACTGTCAAATTAATAAAATATTTATGAGATGCGGGCTGCAGAGGTTCGGGTTTGAAAATAAGGGTTTTAGAGATGTTAAAAATTTTAATCAATTCATCATCAAGTTCATTTAAAATTCTCCTGTACCCAAATTAAAATACATCATTATTAATTATCTTTGCCTCATGAATTTAGATTACATCGTAAGAGAACCGGAAAATATAACTTCAGATACCACCATACTTTTTATGCTTCACGGCTACGGAAGCAACGAGCAAGACCTTTTCAGCTTCAGGGAAACCCTTCCGAAAGACTGGATTATCGTAAGCTTCAGAGCACCGAGAGCCACCCAGTTTGAAGGATTTTCATGGTATGATATAGACTTCAACAATCCCGAAAATTTTGTTGATGTACCGCAGGCCACAGAATCTCTGAACAGTGTTTTGGAAAGTATTTTAAAAATCGTAAATCATTACGGAATCACGGAGGGGAAAACTCACCTTTGCGGCTTCAGTCAGGGCGGAATTTTATGCTATGCGCTGGCTTTGAAATATCCTGAAATGTTCAATTATGTAGCTTGTCTGAGCAGTTATCCTGAAGAAAAACTATTGAAAGATATCGTAAAAGACAAAAAGAAACTGGAAAAACTTCGCTTCTTCATCTCCCACGGAACCGATGATGCAGTGATTCCTTTGGATTGGGGCAGAAAAGCGGCAGATTTGCTGTATGACCTGGGCTGTTATTTTACGTTCAGAGAGTACATGAACGGACATGGCGTGAACCAGAAGAATTATATGGATCTTATGGATTTCTTTGCGAAATAGTTTTTTTAATTAAAACTTCCTGAAAATTTTAGTTGAAATGAAATAATTAATAATAAATAGATCCTTCGGCTGCTTCGCGCTCAAGACGACACCGCTAATACTAGCTGCTAAAAATATGCAGTGTGATATCTCAGTGTCATCTTGAGCGCGCAGCAGTCGAAGGATTTTTCAATAAATTCCAGACTAATGAATTTATAAATATTTAAACATTATTTCAATTCATTACAAAATACACAAGCATTCTCAACTTTGAGGATGTTTTTTGTTTTTGATAAGAATAATTTCACTAAATTCAGTAAATGAAATTAAAATATTTTTTCTGGTTTGTTTTCTTAAGTATTTTCTTAAATGCTCAGGAACAAAATTCATTTGAATTACAAAACGAGAAAAAAACCGTTATTCCTTTTAAATTAATCAATAACTTAATATTCATTCCCGTAAATGTCAACGGTGCAGAACTTACCTTTCTGCTGGACACAGGCGTTGCGGAGACTTCCATTTTCAGCCTTGAAAATCAGGAATTAAAATTAGCCAGCCTTGAAAAAATAAAATTCTCCGGACTGGGCGGAAATGCCAGTATCGACGGCTTCCGGTCTGATAATAATATTGCCAGAATCGGAAAAGATTTTGTAAACTATACCCTTACCCTTTTCATCATTATCGATCAGGATTTTAATATTTCGTCCCACGTAGGAATCCCTGTGAACGGAATCATGGGCTATCATTTTTTTAAAAATCATCCTGTGCTCATCGATTATACTTCAAAAAAAATAACGATTTATAATGATAAAGAATTATTCAAAAAAAAGGTAAAAAAATTCGACGAACTGCCCATTTCCATTGAAAAAAATAAACCTTACATTTTCGCTGATGTAGAAATGACCCGCGAGAAGAAAAGTTCAAAACTACTCATCGATCTCGGAAACAGCGATCCTATCTGGCTCTTCCCTACCCTCATCAAAGACTTTGTCTACAACCGTCCCAATATCGATGATTTTCTGGGAAGAGGTTTCAACGGTGATGTCTATGGCAAACGAAGCAGAATTCATAATTTTTATCTGGGAAATTATAGATTTGAAAAACCGCTTACCGCCATGCCCGATGAATATTCTATCCAGCACGTGAATCTCGTGGAAAACAGGAAAGGCTCTATTGGTGGGGATATTATGAGACGTTTTACGGTGGGTTTCGATTATACCAATAAAAAATTATATTTAAGAAAAAACAGGAACTTCGACGACCCTTTTCATTTTAACATGAGCGGACTTGATTTCAGGCAAGACGGCATGGAATGGACGAAAGACATGGTAAACCTCCCCACAAAAAACAACAATAATGCCTCCAGCGGAATTGAAGTCATCAACAACAGCCTGCAATATAATTTTGTTTTAAAACCTATATTTTCCATTGCCGGAGTACGGAAAGATTCTCCCGCAGACAAGGCAGGATTGAAAAAAGATGATAAATTAATCAGTATCAACGGGAAAAAAACGACAGACATGACGATGGAAAAAATTATGGAAATGATGAAATCTGAGCAGGGAAAAACCATTAATATGGTGATTCAAAGAAAAAATCAGGAAATGACATTAAGCTTCACCCTGGAAGACCCGATCCCATACCAAGAACAAGAATAATATGAATACCGAAGAAACCACTCTAGACAAGATCAGAAGCCGGCCGAGGTTTAAAATGTTTACCCACCTTACCAAAGAAGAATATGCAGAAAACCTGAAAAAATACCTCAGCGAGCATAAAGATGAGTTTTCCGGAAACATTAATAAAGAAGTCGCCACCATCTGTGTAGAAACGGAATACGACAGCTACTGGAAACCCAGATTGTCATTAAGAATCGAAATAGAAGACGAAAAAACTGCGATACGAGGCGTTTTCGGTCCCAGTTCCGCAGTGTGGACGTTCTTTATGTTTCTTTATTTTTCCTTTTCTATTCTCTGGATGACCTTTTTCTCGATGTACTATGTAGAAAAACAGATCAAAAGCCAGGAATTTCCGTGGGCGCTCAATGCCTCATTTCTGATGTTGTTTTTCATTGCCCTTACCTATGCAGCCGCAAGATTCGGGCAACATAAAGGAAAAGCTGAAATGCTTAAGCTAAGAAGATTTGCCGAAGAATCTACATTGCAGTTTGAAAAAAAAGATGATTAAGGAGCTTGTGTTTTAGGATCTTCCGGCATTTGTTCCAAAATCGCTTTGGCCGCTTTTATAGAATCCACCACTTTTTCCCTGTTGTCCTGTTCTTTCAATATTTTTTCGATATTCGGTTCGATCATTTTGGTCATTTCTTCTACAGAAACGCTGTTGGCATTAGGATCGTTCAATAGTTTTCTCCAAGGTTTTCTTTTTCCCCAACCATAATCTCCATACACCAAAACTGCCGTTCCTTTGGCTTTTGTAGTGGCACCACCGGGATTCAGAACCCATGTATCTGCATAGCCGTACAGCCATTGCGCATCTTTCAACAGCAATCTCAAGCATGAGTGCGAAGCCGGATACCCCGGAAGGTCGTATTGATGCCATCCAATCCCGTCTGTATTGAAAATATTAAAATTATAGGGTAATTTCCATTCGCTGCTTACGGTGGATATGGCTAATTTCTTTTTCCAGTTGGCAAAAGTAAGACCCGTTTTTGTCTTGGCTGCTTTTTTACCCATACTTGTCGGTCCCCATTTTACCAAAGTTCCGTTTGAGTAGACTCCATATGCCTGAATCGGGTAGGAAAACACCACGAATTTCTTCACCGGGCTCAATACATCAAGCTGCATCGGGAATGGTGAGTATTCCATTAAAGTTGTATCGATTTTTGCAGGAACAACCAATGTATCTGCATTCCATTTGTTTTTGGCATCCAGCCTGTTGAGAGCGTAGATCGCGTAACGTTCTTTTTCTGTATATTTTTTATTGAAAATTCCGAATAAGGAATCTTTCAGTTTTTTATCTTTCGGAAAAATAAAAGCATTGTAGAAACCATCTTCCTGCATCGCGGGCGGCATAGACTCTTTCTGAATAACAGAATCCTTCTTCACCGAATCTTTTTCAGCTTCCTCTGTTTCTGTAATGGATGAAGTGGTATCTTTGATCGTATCGCTTATTTTTTCAATTTCTTTTTTACATGAAACCAGCATGAAAACGATGAAAATGGTATATAAGAATGACTTTTTCACAAATATGTTTTTCATAAATAAAATTGGCCTTTTTAGTTTTGCAATTCTATACAAATATCAGACCTAAAATTGAATAATAAAAGTGATTGATAAAAATACCGTAAAAAAACGGATAGTATTATTTTAAAAAGCAAATTAAGGGAATTGTAAACCAATAAAAAATAACCCAACAATGATATGTTATATTATCCTGCTTTGATGTTTTGTATCTGAGCAACCGAAAAGCTATGAACCAATTCAGTAAAGTTTGAATTATCAACACTATAATGACAAAAGGTCTTGTAAAACCTTCAGAAATCCCTGTCTGACTGAGAATGATGCTACTATAAAGTAAAGGTGATATGAAAAATAAGATAAGAGCTTGGTAAAGTCTTGCCTTTTTGTCCCCGTATAATAAAGGCAATGTCTTTCTTCCAATATTTTTATCTCCTTCCTGATCTCTGAAATCCTGAAGATTCATACTTAAAGCACACCAAGTAGAAAGTAATATATAGAAGACCCAAACCTTTGGTTCTAAAGGAGTAACGATTTCCCATGCACTAGCATGTAATACAATAGCTCCTAATGGCATAATAACAATATTCTTAGTAAACCAATGGTGATTAAAACTAAATCGTTCGTGTAAATAAACGAGTACTAACCAACCAATGCTAATGTACAGTATTCCCAAATAAAGTGATATCAACAAATAAATGATAGAATAAATAATCATTCTTTTGAAAACTTGTTTTTGGTTGAGCTGACCTGAAGGGATTAATCGATAAGGTTTATTAAGTTTATCTTCATCAATAGAATTGAGCTGATTAGCTGTTGTGAATGTAGTAATGTATAAAAAACTAAATATGACGCTCCAAAACAATGTTGGAATAAAGCTATCCCAGCTCGATTCGTTATAAAACCAAGCTGTTAAAGAAGTAGTTATTATTAATAATATCGCATCAAAAATATTGGTATTACTAAATTTCCAGATAATATACAGCTCACGGGATAGCAGTGAGCTAGATTTGTAATATAGAGCTTTCATTAAATTATTGTTTTTCACTAAGTTAAGAAGAATTTCAATTCCTATTTGAACTTTTTTACAAATAATCTACTACCCTTGAAGTATATTTTTTCTGAAATAATATAAAAACAAACGGGCAACCCATATGGATTACCCGTTTTCAATTACAGTTACCTAACTCTATTTTATTTTTGCAGCCAGGCTTTTGACCAAGGCTTCCAATTCTGCAATTTTTGTGTTTTGAGATTCGATTTTGGCATCCTGCTCCTGCACCGCTCTTACCAATAACGGGATAAAATCGTTATAACGGATGGCAAGATATCCATTGGTGTCTTTGGTTAAAAATCCCTGGTCTTTCCAACCGAATTTTTGGATAAGCTCTTCGACTTCCTGAGCGACAAACCCCATTTCTTTATTAGGATTTTCTTTATCATTAATTCTATGATAGGCTACAGGTTTCAGCTCTTTTACAAAATCTAAACCGTAGGGAATGCGGGTAATATTTTCCTTCCATCTTTTGTCTGAAGTGATCGTCCAGGCGACCTGAACTCTTGCGGAAGTAACATTGAAGTTACCCATTTGAATTTGATTAGAGCCATCCAGTACTCCTACCATTGAATCCGTTCCGAAGGAAATATTATTGCTACCGGCACCTATGTTTGTTCCTGCATTATCGCCTATTGTAATATTGAGAGTCCCTGAGGTTACCTTCATTGTAGTGTTACTTCCCTTACCAATAAAAATATTATTACCTCCTGTAAACGAACCACTTGTTTGTCCCGAGGTAATACCAATACCAATATTACCACTACCGGTTGTGTTATCTGTAAGTGCCGCTTCACCTATGGCAATGTTACGCAAACCTGTAGTATTGTTCTGGAGCGAGATACGTCCAATTGCTGTATTAAAACCTCCTGTGGTATTATTTAACATAGCCTGATGACCCAATACGGTATTACGTGCACCGGTTGTATTAGCAAGTAATGCATTGCCTCCTACAACAGTATTAAAACTACCTGTAGTATTACTGTTTAAAGCTGAATTTCCCACTACTGTATTAGTGGCTACCTGACCGCCTCCTAAACCTACCGTGATGGAATTAATGCTTGCATCCCCGTTTCCAACTGTAAGTTTTGCTAGCTTTTTCTCTGCAGTCGAGCCGCTCGTTGGTGAAGATACTGTAGCTGCAGTAGTGGTTCCCACCGCCAAATGGGTTGCATTATTGGCAGCATCCCAAATTACTCTTAATGCTTCGATTCCGTTGGCTTTGGTGACAAAATCTGTGGCGTCGGCAGTTCCTATAAAGTTGGTTCCTGCTGTGGTTCCTGTATTTCCTGCGAGAGACCAATTGGTTGCCGCAACGTTATTCCCCATGCTGATCTTTTGCCAGACGTTACCATCAAAATAATAATAGCCGACAGCCGTTATATTAACTCTTTGAGCTAAAACATCCCCTCCGGAAATATCCGTGATGTAGATCATAGCTCCCGTCTGATCGGCTCCGTACAGCGTATCCCCTTTATCCGTAAGCTGTGAACGGGTAAGGCGGGGCGCCTGCAACCCTGTAATGTCGGTGGATAGTAAATTTCCTAACGTATCAGTTTTACCGGATACATCCAGAGAACTTTTAGGAGTTGTGGTATGAATACCCACTTGTGCGTAGACAGAAGAACTCAATGCTACCAATACCAATAAGAAAATAGGTCTTTTTTTCATTTTTAATTTTAATTATTCAGTTATTATTTAAGTATATGATTATTGCTATAGGGCGGTTTTTTAAAAGAGTAACAATGAGAAATATCGACGTTGATAAAATATTACCTTACCTGAAGATTTACTAAAAAGGCAGAGGAGGGAACTCTGCCTTCGGTTTGTGTTTTTAGAACCTGATCACCTTTTGTATATATAATTATAATCTACTGATATTCAATTTTCTTGTATAAAATAATGTATAATCTGAACCACATCCGTAGCATGGTGTTGCTGAAATACTTATCACATCTCCTTTCATTAGATTTAATTTTTGGCTTCCTGTACCACTACCTGCTATATAATTTACGGTATATCCGGGGGTAAAAATTGCAATCAGCTTTTGTTGTATTGCTCCGTTTTTTACTAATATTAATGCAGTATGTGTACTGTAAACTGTTGATGATGTAACTTCTGCATACACTTCTAAGTTGTACCATCCTGATTGAGGACACGTCCATGAGCTTGTGGCAGGATCAAAATCTCCTCCTCCATTGGTGCTGTATTCTACATTGGAGAATGTAAGCTGGGTTGCTGATCCCTGAGCAACATATTGTGTAGCATCTCCATTAATAGTATACATATAAGGTTGCTGGGATTGTGCAAGAGACAACACCCGATAAGTAATTCCTGTAGCTGTATTGATGTTGGTTTTGGTAAGCAGAACAGATTCTCCGGGTTGGATGACGGTGTTTAAATCTTTATCAATAAGTTCAGATCCATTGCCTTCAATGGTAAGGTTGTAAGCCGTGGAAGCATTTTTAAAAAAATACAGCCTTCCCGTACGATCCGGAGAAGTGGGTGAGGCAGGAAGCGTAATCGTGCCATTGGCTGTACCGTCCCACATGATGGAAAAATCGTTTTCCCCGGCGTTATAGGTATTTGCTGTTACTGAGGTATACGCTGCGGCGAAAGATCCATTGACAGTAAGTTTGGAACCTGGATTGGCAGTACCAATTCCTACATTGCCTGTCTGGGCTTTTACAGAACAGGTTAAAATTGTAAATACAATAAATAAAATACATTTTTTTTTCATATGTGTAAGTTTTAAATGATTATTTTAAGAATACTGAATGTATAACATCAAATATCAGTTTGTTGTACAAAATTATATCCTTTCATCGATCATTTTAAAAAATGCTTGTGTGATTATGCCGAGACACTTGTAGAAATAATACTACGGGAATATCCAATTATTATGTTAATTTTGTTAAACTAATAACTGATGATTGATTTAAAATATATTGCATGAGCAGGTTTCTGATTACTATTTTTCTATTTGTAATCTTTCAGGCAGAAGGGCAGATTGCATCCTCATGGTATGATATGGATAGCGGCCTTCCCCAAAATAGCATTAAGGACATTATTAAAGACAAATACGGCTTTATCTGGCTTTCCACAGATGACGGTATTGTAAGGTATGACGGTTTATCCTTTACCCCATACAATAATTTAGCGGTAACCAATCTGCATTTTGAAGATTTTCACGGGAATATCTCTCACGATAGTATCATGATAGGCAATAACAATGAAGAGAACAAAATCCTGATCACCAAAAGAAATGTTTATAAAATCCCTCAAAAAAATCTGAACAAGGTTGAGAGTATTCTTCTAAAAGAAAAAAATGGGTTTAAAAAAAGGCTGGTAAAAAACATAGGTTTAGAATATTATCCCGGTTTGCAATATTTTATCAAAACTAAATCCGGAGATTATTTTTTCAGGAAAAACGAAATTTTATATCTCGAAAAAAAAAAGGTAAAGCAAAAGATTTCTATTCCTTTTTCTAATCCCGATTTATCTCATGTCTTCGTTTATAATGAAGTTCTTTATGTTACAGATCCCATAAAAAGGCACACATACCGCATCGATAAAGGGAAATTATCCATTCTAAAAGAACCTACCATTCTTAATGACCCCTCTACCAGAATATTCTGGCAGCAGATTTCCGATCAGACCTTTATCCTTAATAATGATGAAATTTCTCTGCTCCAACATGATAAAAATGGACTTCAACTAAAATTTCTGGTGAAGTATAAAGATTTCGGAAGACAGCGTTTTAATTGCATCTTTTATGATCAGCATTTTAACAAATTGTATTTAGGAAGCCTTACCAAAGGATTAAATATCATTTATTTAGGAAATTTTTTCACCGCTCAGAAAAAGATTCCATTTGTGGAAGAAGTGGCGCGTGCTTCATTACCGTTTACCAGGAATACGATTATTGATGTTTCAGGGTACGAATTAAATAAATATGGACTTGTAAAAAATCATTATTTTGATTCTGATAATAAATACTTTATGCAGTATGATGATTCAAAAAACATTTTGTTTACAAAAGATTCTGTCTTAGTGAGAATGCGAAAATCTTCTCAGTATAAAGTAAGAGATACCGTTTCTTTTATAAAAACATTTTGCGGAATTTATGAAAAAGATTCATTAAGAGCTGTTAGTATAACGTATGACTTAAAATACTCCTACTTATATATTTATAAAAACAAACATATAAAAAAAGCAGATTGTATTTTTAAATTCAAAGGATCGGTGAGTTCATTTTTAAAATACGGAAATGACTTATTGGTTGGGCATAATAATGGGCTGTATAGAATCTCGCTCAGCCACAATACAATTTCTCAGCTTGCCAGCGGAATCAGCGTAAAAAGTATTATCCAGACTCCGGATAAAATGGTTTGGGTAACAACCAATAAACATGGATTTTTTTTGTTGAAGGATAAGAAATTATTTAAAATTCCTTTGGATCAAAATGCCTATTTAAGTTCTGCCCATTATATTCTTGCGGATCCGTATGGTTATTACTGGATATCTTCCAACAACGGGTTATTTAAAGCCTCAAAAAACCTATTGCTACAGTCTGTCAAAAGCAAAAGTCCTGTATTTTATTACCGATTTTCTAAAAGTGAAGGATTATTGACCAATGAGTTTAATGGAGCAACACTACCCAATGCTTATTCTTTAGACAATGGAGAATTTGTATTTCCTTCAATGGACGGATTTGTTTTTTTTAATCCGAAATCGATTGCAACTTATTATCCCGACAAGAAAAATATATTTATTGAAAGAGCGAGAATTAACAATTCAAAAATCATTAATTTCAAAAATCATCTTGTCCTGGAAAACAACTATAAGCAAGCTGATATATTCATTGATATCCCGTATTATTCTAATTCATATAATTTAAGAATTGAGGCAAAAATAGAAGGTGAAGATAAAGACTGGCAGCAAATTCCCATCAAAGATGAACGGAAATACACGATAAAAAGTCTTGAAACGGGCACCTATACCTTGCTGCTTAGAATCTTGGTTTCACCAGACGGATCTTATGAATACAAAACCATATCTTTTGAAATAAAGCCTCTTTTTTATCAGACGACTGCTTTTAAAATAAGTCTGGGTCTTTTGTTATTATTGATTATCATCTACATAGGTCAAAAGCGTACAAAATTTTTACGTAAAAAAAATACGACCTTAAAAACGAAGGTGAATCACATGGCTAATGAATTAAAAGAAACTTCAAAACACCTGGAAACCGTAAAAAATGACATGCAGAAAGAATCTGAGTACAGGACACGGCTTGTAGAAGCCATCAGCCATGATATTGCTACGCCTGTAAAATACATCGCCCTGTTGTCTCAGAAACTGAATGAAGAAAAAGATACTGATATTCAGAAAGAATATTTTGATACCATTCATCAGTCGTCTGCACAGCTGTATTCTTTCACCCTTCAACTGAAGGAATACACTGATCTTTACAGGACGGAAAATATCTTTCAGACGGAAAAATATCCAATCAATGAGATATTAATCACGAAAAAAAGACTGTTTGACGATATCGCAAAATCTAAAAAAAATAGTATTATTATTGACGATAAAAACGAAGCTTATTCTTTCATTAATAAAAATATAATTGCGTGCATTATTCATAATCTTCTTGACAATGCAGTAAAATATACAGATGGAGGTACTATACATCTCAGCGCAGAAGAAGGTAGTGATTTTACCTCTATAAACATATCCGACACAGGCTACGGAATGTCGGATGAACAAATGATTTACTATAAACAAGTCTTTGAACATGCGAATGAAGATGATATAGTACAATTTAAAAATTACGGGCTTGGTCTTCACATGGTCATTCATTTAATTAAAAAAATTAATTCCGTAATAACATTTAATAAAAATATTCCACACGGAACGATTATAAAAATCATCCTAAAAAATACATATGAATAACCGAATTTTAATTGCTGATGATCATCTTGTAGTGTCGATTGGCATTGTTTCAATTTTAAGGTCTGCTTATCCAAACATGGTGATAGACATTGCTAAAAGTTACCCGGAAGCAAAAAATTGCTTACTGGCTCACAAATATGATGTCATCATGCTGGACATCCACATGCCCGGAACCCAGTATACACAAATGATCCCGGAAATTAAAGAGCTGCAGAATGACATAAAGATCCTGATTTTCTCATCTTTTGACCAGAATATTGCCTTACAATACATTCGCAAAGGTGCCGAAGGATATCTGAATAAGCAATGCAGCGAAGACGACGTTAAAAATGCCATAAATACCATTCTTGAAACGGGATTCTACTATCCCCCGGAGCTTATTCCTATTATAATGAAAGGCACTAAAGAAACCACCGAAGTAAAGAATCTCACCACCAGAGAATTTGAGGTTTTTGAATTGCTGGCTAAAGGAAACGGCAACCTTGAAATTTCTTCCTATCTTAATGTACAAGTATCGACTGTAAGTACTTTTAAGAAAAGAATTTTTGAGAAATTAAAGATTACTAATATTGCGGAACTTATAGAAATATATAAGTGTTTGCATTGAAAACATTTTGATATTTTCACATTTATAGATAGAAGATCCGTGTTAGCTATGCGGATTTTTAGTTTTTTTAAACAAAATTCTACTCATGTATAAGTTTCTCAATAGAAACCCTATTCAGCTTTTTCAACCTCTTTTCCTCTATTAAAGCTAAAGTTTTAGATTCAAAACTTTGGACATACACAATCTTCCAATCCTCCGTCCCTGAAGTATATTTTCCTTTCGAATTAATATGATAAGTTAAACGCTTTTCCACATCCTCGGAAAAACCTTTATAATAAACATCTCTACTCAGAGAATATAGAATATAAACGTAATACATTTTAAAAATAAAAAAATCCTACAACTATTTGTAGGATTCTATTTTGCGATCCGGACGGAACTCGAACCCGTCTCGTCTTAGGACGAGATGACAGGGCGGCATTCTACTGTTTTATGAGTTTCTCAATAGAAACCCTATTCAGCTTTTTCAACCTCTTTTCCTCTATTAAAGCTAAAGTTTTAGATTCAAAACTTTGGACATACACAATCTTCCAATCCTCCGTCCCTGAAGTATATTTTCCTTTTGAATTAATATGATAAGTTAAGCGCTTTTCCACATCCTCGGAAAAACCTTTATAATAAATATCTCTGCTCAGAGAATATAGAATATAAACGTAATACATTTTAAAAATAAAAAAATCCTACAACTATTTGTAGGATTCTATTTTGCGATCCGGACGGGACTCGAACCCGCGACCTCCGCCGTGACAGGGCGGCATTCTAACCAGCTGAACTACCGGATCAATTTTTTTTAAAGAAATTGAGAAAACTTCTGCGATCCGGACGGGACTCGAACCCGCGACCTCCGCCGTGACAGGGCGGCATTCTAACCAGCTGAACTACCGGATCAATTTTTTAAAGAAACTGATGAAAACTTCTGCGATCCGGACGGGACTCGAACCCGCGACCTCCGCCGTGACAGGGCGGCATTCTAACCAACTGAACTACCGGATCAATTTTTTAAAAGAAACTGATGAAAACTCTGCAATCCGACTGGAGACTCAACCCGTCTCGTTTACAACGAGATGACAGGGCGGCATTCTAACCAACTGAACTACCGGATCAATTTTTTTAAAAGAAACTGATGAAAACTCTGCAATCCGACTGGAGACTCAACCCGTCTCGTTTATAACGAGATGACAGGGCGGCATTCTAACCAACTGAACTACCGGATCAATTTTTTAAAGAAACTGATGAAAACTCTGCAATCCGATTGGAGACTCAACCCGTCTCGTCTTAGGACGAGATGACAGGGCGGCATTCTAACCAACTGAACTACCGGATCAATTTTTTAAAGAAACTGATGAAAACTCTGCAATCCGACTGGAGACTCAACCCGTCTCGTTTACAACGAGATGACAGGGCGGCATTCTAACCAATTGAACTTACAAATCAAATTTCTTAAAGAACTTCGTTTCTTTTTTGTGATTGCAAAACTACAACTTTTTTCCTTACCTGCAAATTATTTTTCAAAAAAAAGCCTTCCAAAAGCGGAAGGCATTCATTATCAAAGTTATTTTTTTACAAGTGTGCGCTTAGTTTTTCAGCGATCACCTCTTTCGGAGCTACACCAACTAATTTGTCAACCACTTCACCGTTCTTAAAAATTAGAACTGTAGGGATATTTCTGATACCATATTGCATAGAAATCTCCTGGTTGTTGTCTACATCTACTTTTCCTACTACTGCTTTTCCTTCAAAATCATGTGCAACCTCTTCAATGATTGGTCCCAACGTTCTACAAGGTCCACACCATACTGCCCAAAAGTCTACTAATACCGGCTTATCTGATTTTAAAACCGTGTCCTGAAATGAGCTATCTGTAATTTCTAAAGCCATTTTGTTTCTTTTATTTAAATTAATATTATATTCTTATTCTAATCCTTAATTAGATACCCAAAATTACGCCATTTGAGTAATATTGTTATCTATGCTCAACATTTGTATTTTCTATAACAAAGTCTTTTGAAATTTCTTTCAAAGCATTAACTAAAGCATCGATGTCTTCTTTAGTTGTCATGTGGCTAAATGAAATACGTAAAGGGGTACAATGATCCATCTCATCCTCAGATAAAACCATCATCATAACCATTGAAGGCTTTGAAGCTCCCGAAGAACATGCACTTCCCTGAGAAATTGCAATGCCTTTCATATCCAGCTGAAGCCCGATCAAAGGATTTTTATAAGGTAACAAAGCGCTTAAAACCGTGTAAAGACTATTTTCTTTCTCTGCACTTCTTCCATTGAATTTAATGCCTGGAATCTCTGCGGAAAGCCTTTCAATCGCATAGGTTTTGATATCCTGCATATGGTTTGTGTAGGCTTCCATATTTTTTAAAGATAATTCCAAAGCTTTTCCTAATCCTACAATTCCTGCAACATTTTCAGTTCCGGCTCTCAAACTTCTCTCCTGTGGTCCTCCTGTAATAATTCCTTTTAATCCGCTTGATTTTCTGATGAAAGCAAAACCAACACCTTTCGGCCCGTGGAATTTATGAGCACTGCAAGACGCAAAATCAACATGGATATCCGAGAAATCCAAATCCATATGAGCCATTGTCTGTACCGTATCAGAATGGAAAAGCGCATTATTTGCCTTGCACAATTCTGCTATTTTTTTAATATCATAAATATTTCCGATCTCATTATTGACATGCATTAAGCTTACCAATGTTTTCTTATCGGAAGCTTTTAATAATTCTTCCAGTTTATTAAGGTCGATATCTCCTTTTTCATTTGGACGGATGTAGCTTACTTCTACTCCTTTTCTGTTTTTCATGTCCAAAATACTCTCGGAAACACATTTGTGCTCCAAAGGAGAACTGATGATTCTTTCAACTCCAAGATGCTCTACACAAGATTTGATGATCATGTTGTTTGATTCTGTACCGCAAGACGTGAAGATAATCTCAGCGGGTGTCACGTGAAGATAATCTGCAATCTGCCTTCTTACATTTTCGATAAGAATTTTTGCTTCCTGCCCGAAGCTGTGCGTTGAAGAAGGATTTCCGAAATTCATCTTCATGGTTCCAACCATTGCATCAATTACTTCTTCTGAAAGAGGTGTTGTTGCAGCGTTATCTAAATATACTTTATTCATTTTAGTTTGAATATTTTAATTGTACGGAGGTGAACTGATACTCTGAAGGGACAGTAAAGATAAACCACGGATTTGACATCACGGAAATCTCCATTCCACCCGATTGATACTGGGGGACTTCAACATACAATACGTTATCTTTTACTGAAATATTTTTGATTTTAGTAATTTTATGATCCCCGGAAGTGAAGCTTCCCAAGTTGTATAAAATCACTTTTTTGTCTTTTGGAAATTGAGGGTAAACAGGTGCTTTATCAAGATCAATTACAGCTGTATTTCCTTTGATAGCTTTCTGAAGTTCCTGTTCATTTTTAATAATAACAAAATTAGCCTCATTGCCTCCACCATATGATTCCGAAACAAGAATTTCAGCATTTTTATTGGTGGCGGATGATTTCTGGGACGGTGTACTTGTACAACTCATAATGAATCCAAGACACAAAATAAGCATTTTCTTCATTCTTATATTTTATCACCCAAAATTAGTGAAAAAATTGGTAATGACCTTCATTTGCCCATTTCAGCATTGGCTTATCTCCGGAAGTATCACCGAATGCAATGATTTTGTCGTATTTCTGGCCGTCTATTTCAGTTTTTATTCTGGCTAATTTTTCCTTGCCGTTGCAGTTTTTACCGATGAAATTTCCTGTGAAAACACCGTTCCTGAACTCTGCTTTTGTCGAAACCAGCTGCATCTGAAAAGCATCAGCAAAAGGTTTAGCCCAGATATCCAGAGAAGCCGTTACCAATAGGCTTTGTGTATTTGAACGATCAATATTTTGAATAAAGTCTAAGGCATTTTCTCTGACAATTTTGGGATAATGCTCTTCAAAGAACTGTCGGGATTTTTTTTCAATTTTTTCCTGAGTCTGCCCTTTAAGAATAGCACCGATAAAGCTTTTCTTTACTTTTTCAGTTTCAGCCAATTTCAATTTTAAAAGGATAAAAAGCGGAACATGTTTCAAAAACTGCAATCTGAATTTTGTGGGATCGTAAAATTTAAGATACATAAACATCGTATCCTTGTAAGTCAGAGTTCCGTCAAAATCAAAACAATACAGTTTTTTCATTGGTGTTTTTTGTCTTATTTAAAATTTATTATAATGTATTTTAACGCTAAGATTGTCAGGATATTTTAAGTCCTTCTCATTTTTCATTTAAAAACTTAGCAACCTCCGCATTTAACTTTCTATTAAATTAAAGAAATTATTTTAAAGTTTTAATTTTTTAAAAATAAATTCAGGAATATTTCTGATAATCAACATAATAATTCCCCAAATCGGTAAAACATACGCTACATTTTTCTGCTTTTTGTAAGCTTTAAATATGCAATCTGCTGCCTGTTTCGGAGTTGCCGTCAGTTTCGGATTCAAAGGAAGTCCTTCTGTCATTTTGGTAGCCATAAATCCCGGTTTTACGGTCATTACATGAACTTTTTTATCAAACAGATAATTTCTGAGTCCGCTTAAATAGGCCGTAAAAGCTGCTTTTGCACTTCCATAAATAAAATTACTCTGTCTTCCGCGATCGCCTGCTACAGAGGACAAACCAATAATCGTCCCTGATCTTCTGCTTTCGAATTTCTGGGCAAAATAATTCATCACAGGAACTAATTTTGAGTAATTAATATCAATAATTTTCTCCGTATTCTTATTGTCGTACAAGCCTTCTTCGGTTCCTTCGCCCAAATAACCCGTTGCACAAAATAATAGATTTGAATTGATATTTTCAAATTGTGTAAAATCTATTTCTTTCGTTAAATCAAGCTCGATAACTTCCGCCTGCTGAAAAAATTTCACATCAATATGCCTTGCAAATCTTTCGGTAGTTTCTTTGCTGGAGGTAAAAAGATAGATTTTCTCAAATTTCTCACCTTCCTGCAAAGCCTTTTCCACAAAGGCCTGAGCAACTTCCGATGTACTTCCTAAAACGATCATTTGGTTTAATTATTATTTATGATTCTTTTGTGCTGCAAAGACACAAATTTTGAACTCTGCGTATTTTTAAGATAATTGGTAAGAGACGATCTGCTCATGCTGTCTTTCGTAAGATAAATTCTTCCGCCAAACTCCTGAACGATCTGATCCAGCTGATCTACAAGCTTTTTCAGTTTTGAATTTACTTTAAAATCAAGCGCTAAAGTATACCCTTCCACCGGAAAAGAATTGTACGCTTCAGGATTATTTTTCCCGAAAAGCTTCAATACAGCCAGGAATGAACCATTTCCGCTATTTGCGATGGTTTCAAGAATTCTTTTCATTCCTTCTTTACCCGTTTCCTTCGGGATTACCATCTGATACTGGATAAATCCTGATTTTCCGTAGATCCTGTTCCATTCATGAATTGCATCCAACGGATAGAAAAATGTTTCGTAATCGATGAAGTTTTTAATTTCTTTTGACCTTTGTTTATTAAAGTACAGCAGATTAAAAATTTTCACCGTTAAAGCATTTAAAACAAATCCGGGAAAGTAGAAAGGAACTGTAGGTTCAAATTTTTTCTTTAACCTTAAAGGTTTATCTTTTAAATTGGAAGGAAGCTCATGCTGAAAAGCGTGTTCACCTCTCATGAGAATACTTCTTCCTATGTTTTTTCCTTTTTGAAGACAGTCGATCCAAGCCACGGTGTAGGTCCAGCTTTCACTTTCCTCAAAAAGTCTGAAAATTTCATCAAGATTTTCCGCTTTGATGCTTTCCTGACGAATGTATGCCGATTCTATATTTTTAAGCTTAAATTTAGCTGTCAAAATAATTCCTGTCAACCCCATTCCGCCAATGGTAGCCCAGAATTTGTCTGCGTTTTCTTCTCTTGAACAGGTGATGATCTCCCCGTTTTCGATCATTAATTTAAATTCAATCACATATTCTGAGAAACAGCCTTCTGCGTGGTGATTTTTACCATGAACATCAGATGCAATCGCACCTCCGACGGAAACAAATTTCGTTCCTGGTGTTACATATAAAAAATATCCCTGCGGAACAGCAATTTCCAGCACATCTGAAAGTAAAACTCCCGATTCGCATTCAATAATCCCGTTCAGACGATCAAAACTGATGAATTTATTTAATTTTTTAGTTGAAAATATATGCTCGCCCAAAGAAGCATCACCATAGCATCTTCCATTGCCCCTTGCGATCACTTCATTATTACTAAGAATAAATTCTTTTATTTTTTTGAAGCTGTCATCAGACTTCATTTCTTTTTCCACTATGGGAAAATTACCCCAGTTTGTAACTTTTTGTATAAAATCCGGCTTCATTTTTTAAAGTAAATTTGAATTAAAAATGCAGCAACCCATAACAATAAGGTAACCTGTATGTATCTGTCTCTGTAAACGATCTTGGTAGGAGATTCTGTTCTGTTGTACACCAACGTCTGCTGCAGATACCTTAAAAAAGCAAATACAACAAAAATCACGGTATAAAACACCCTTTCGTGGAATCTTGCCTGCACTTCCGGTGACAAGGTAAACATTAAGTAACAAATAATCGCCAATGTTACGGAAATGGAAAGTGCAATGTCTGCAAACTGTACGTTGTAGCCGTCTAAAGCACGTCTTGTTTTCCCTGAAACCTGAGCATTGATCAATTCTCCTCTTCTTTTTCCGATCGCTAAAACTAGTGCTAAAACGAAGGTCAATAAGATTGCCCATTGAGAAATACTGATTCCCGTAATGTAACCACCTGCCAAAACTCTTAAAACAAATCCTACTGCAATGATGGAAATATCAATGATAGGAACGTGTTTTAGTTTAAATGTATACGCCAGATTCATCACAAAATAGAATCCTATAATGGTCGCAAACTTCCACAGGCTCTGGTGAAAATACGCTTCCGCAAATAAAACCAGCGCGATATCTGTTGCAATAAGACCGATAAAAATCCCAATCGCCTGAGATTTTGAAATAGCGCCACTCGCTAAAGGCCGTCTTCTTTTTTCGGGATGCTGTCTATCTGCCTCGATGTCGTTGTAATCGTTTAGAATATAAACTATACTCGCAGCCAATGAGAAGATAATAAAAGCAAAAATACTTTTGGTAAGCAAATCCAGGTTTTTGATATTACCTGAAAAAAATAGAGGAACAAATACAAAGAGGTTTTTCACCCATTGCTCTACACGGAGCAGCTTAAAATATTTTTTCATTTATGTCGTTTCGAATGCAAAAATAATAATTTCAAAATATCCACGATAAAAATACAAAAATAACCGCCAAAAGCGGTTATTTACGAAAATATTTATATGTTAATTAATTATTGCCCTTGCTGAGCATCGTTAATCATTTTTTCATTTGCAGTGATGGCAAATTCTACTCTTCTGTTTTTAGCTCTACCTTCTTCAGTATCGTTTGTAGCTACCGGCATGCTTTCTCCCTCACCCAGTGCAAATAGTCTGTTTGAAGAAATTCCCTTTCCGGCAAGATAAGCTTTTACAGAGTTGGCTCTTCTTTCAGAAAGCCCCATGTTGTATTCGTCTGTCCCTTTATTATCGGTATGTCCGTAGATATTGATGTTTGTATCAGGGTTGTTTGTTAGTACCTGAGCCAATTTATCCAAGTTTGTTTTTGCAGTACTTGTTAATGCAGAAGAATTAAAATCAAAGTTTACGATACTTTCGTTCAATGTAATTTTAATACCATCTCCTACTCTTTCCACTTGGGCACCAGGTAGAGTTTCTTTAATTTCTCTGGCCTGCTTATCCATTTTAGATCCGATCACGTTACCTGCAACCCCACCAATGATACCTCCTAATACTGCTCCTAACGCTGCATTTTTACCTTTTCCTACATTATTTCCCAAAATACCTCCCAATACTGCTCCTGATGCAACACCTACTGCGGTACCTCTTTGCTGATGGTTAGAATTTTGAACTGCTTCACAACTTGTAAGTAATAATGCAGATGATAAGAAAAGGGCTCCGATATATGTTTTTGTAAATTTCATTTTGTATGTATTTAAGTTAAATTATTTCATTCCTGCTCTTTCAAAGTTGTAAACAACTCTTACATTTTCTCCGTCGAAAGGAATGTTTTGTTCAAGCGAGAACTGGTCTGTAGTTTGGTTAGTCAGTGTTAAAGTATATCCTGCTGTATTTTGTTTGGCTTTTGTACCTGCCATTATTTTTTTGAAATTAAAGGTATTGCCGCTTACCACGTCAATTTTAATAGGTTGAGTATATCCTGCTCCACATGTTCCGCCTCCACTCAAAGTATAAGCTCCGGTCCAGTTATTTGGAATTAATCTCCAATGACTTCCCACAAAACACTGTGCATCTACTCCGTCATCGAAAGGTTTTACTTTGAATTGTTTGTCATAATCGATGCTTACGATCTGCCAATCACCTTTCATTTTCAGGAATTCTGATCTTTGATTTTGGGCTGTTTTTGCGTTATTAACGCTGGAACAAGACACTGCAAAAAGTGATGTTCCCAACATCCCTGCAAGTAGTAACTTTTTCATTTTGTTGTTTATTATTTTGTTATGATTAAAGTTACAAAAAACTATGCCAAATTGAAAAATATAAACAAAAAAAGTCCGAAAATTTCGGACTTTATATGTTTCAACCTTAAATACAGGAAGATATACTATTTTTTAACAGCCTTTTTTACGGATTTTTCAGCCTTTTTTACAGCACCTGATTTTCCGTTGTAAAAGTTGGCGTAAGCGTATTCCGCCGCTTTTTCCAAATCAATCACTCCGCCTGCTTGTGAGAAGTCACCAAACTGGTTGGTGGTACTTGCATTGCTTGATTTTACTAAAGATTCAATGATCTGAGCCGGAGTCAAATTAGGCATATACGCCAATAAAACCGCCGCAGCACCTGCTACAACCGGAGAAGCCATTGAAGTTCCCTGTAAATATTTATACTCATTATGAGGAACTGTAGAATAAATTTCTTCACCCGGAGCAAAAACATTTACCATTTTCTTATTGAAATTGGAGAAGCTTGCTCTTAATGCATCATTTTTATTTGTACTTGCTCCTACTACCAAAACATTGTTTACAAACGGTTTTTCATCGGTAACATTTTTGAAGTTGGTAGGATAAGCAATGTGTTCTGCAACATCTTCATTTTCGTTACCAGCCGCTTTTACCAAAAGAACTCCTTTATCCTGAGCATATTTGAAGGCATCCCAAACTACATTTTTACCAGGAGAAACAGGTTTACCAAAGCTCATATTCAATACTTTAGCCCCGTTGTCTACTGCATATCTGATCGCATTGGCAACGTCTTTATCTCTTTCGTCCCCATTTGGAACTGTTCTTACAGACATGATTTTTGCTACTCTAGAAGCTACACCATACTGAATTTCTTTACCTTGAGGAAGACCTGCGATGATTCCGGCAACGTGTGTACCATGCTCTGCATCAGGACCTTCGTAGTGATTGTTTCCATAATTTTTCTGAGAATAATCATCATAGTTGTCTCCTACGATTTCTTTTCTCGGATCATAATCCAGATTGTATTGCTTTTCCTGAGGTCCGAAATAATCCAAAGCTTCTTTCATCTGCTCTTTCATCGTTTTTTCGAATTCTGCAGCTGATTTACCTTTAAATTCCGGGCTTTGAGCAACCTGAGACAAAACCTGAACCGCCATTGCATCTTTTTGCTCTGTTGGCTTTATGGCTGCAACATTTTCAGGAGTAAGCGCTTTACCATTCAATAGTCTTACCATTGTAGGAATAGCATCATTAATCATTGTATATGTTTGAAAACCTTGTCTTGCTTCAACACTTTTCTTAGAGAAAATGTCTTTGGCTTTCATATACATGGCAAATTCTTCAGGCATTTTTGTCTGATTTGCCTTGTTTTTAGCAGAATCATCACCTTCGAAAACAGGCTTGTATTTAGCAACTACTCTTGTCACTTCCATGTTGTCGATATCGATGTCTCCGTTTTTTCCACCAATGAAATTCCATCCGTGGATATCATCGATATATCCGTTTCCATCATCATCTTTCCCGTTGTTTGGAACTTCATTTGGGTTTGACCAAACATTTTTAACCAATCCCGGGTGATCTACCTGAACTCCACTATCCAAAACTCCAACTACAACAGTTTTCGGCTTAAGACCTTTAGATTCTAAAAATTTATATGCGTTTTCCGTATTTACACCATATACTTTTGAAGTACCAAAATCTTTATGATACCAAGTCATAAGATCTTTATCTTCCTTCGGATCAACACCCGCTTTCGCTTCCTGAGCGTACGAGAAACCAAATCCCGCTAAAAAGACAGCAGCTAATAATACCTTTTTCATGTTAGTATGATTGTTTAATATTTTTAATATAAGTCAACGATTCCTGTCCTTTGTTACAAATTAAATCCAAAATCGATAAATCATTTAAAAATCCCAGCTTATCCGAGAATGTCTGATAATATTCCTCCATTTCAAATTCTGATGGAAGTTTTGCAGAAAATTTCTCCCTAAAATTGATTTCTTCAGGATTTTTGATATATTCTACATTCAAAGAGTGTGCCTTTTCCGTTTTAAGAATCTGCTGAATAATTTCAAGTCCTTTCAAATTAAAATCTAATAAATATTTTTCTTTTAAATCAAATATTTTTCTGAATTTATCCTCATAGAACTCGAAATACGGAGAGCTTTGATATGCTGTTTTTATAGACTTCCAATGTAGATTTCTCCAGTCTTCGCGGTGAGAAATTTCAATTTCTTTCAGTTCTCTTTTACCATTATGCTGGATCGGGATAATTAATGATAATTTTCCGTTTGCTCCATAGATGTTCGTTCGGTTTCTGTAGGTCTGTTTCGGGAAACTTTCAAACTGCTCGAAAACAATTTCATTCTCAGGGTTTAAAAACACTGAAAACCATGAAATTGGCGGTAAATAAAATACCGGTAATAATACATTATTCATATTCATTAATGCAAAATGAAGTATTTTTTCAAATACTTCATTCCTATTTATAATTTATTTTTTTGCTTTTGTCAACTGAATTTATTTTTAAACTTTGTCAAAGATGTAAACTTTAACAAAGTGGCTATATATCGTCTTCTGTCTTTTTCTTTCCGAATAACTTCATGAAATACTCCCATCCGAAGAACAAAATAAGAATCATGGCAGCGATCCACCAGTAAGAAGTCTTGTTAGCTTCACCTGTATTGGTTGCTTTAAACATTCTGTCCCAACGGATTCTCCAACCATCTGCTTGATAGGAAGATCCTGAATCTTTAAATGCTCCTTCAATACTCATCCAAGTAAACATCGGCTTTCCGACAATATTTTCTTCAGGAACAAAACCAAAAAATCTCGCGTCCAAAGAAGCATCTCTGTTGTCTCCGATCATCATATAATAGTCCTGTTTGATCGTGTATTGATTGGTTTCTTTTCCGTTGATGAAAATTTTCCCGTTTTTATTTTCTAAACTGTTATGCTCATATTCAGAAATAATCCACTGATATTCCGGTAAAGTTTCCTGATTGATGGTCACAACATCTCCTTTTTTAGGAATTTTAAGAGGGCCATACCAATCCTGGTTCCAAGGTTTGTTGATCGGGAAGATAGATTGAGTCGTGTCAATACTCTTCGTATAAGCTGTTTTATCAGCATTTAATTTATATGAAACCGTAGCAGAATCTTTAGGAAAAATATTTTCTTCCATATCGATTACATTCGGTAAAGCTTTAATCTCTTTTGCTGTTTTGTCTGTAAGCCCCTGGAACATATAGGTAAAACCACCTTTATCATTCTGCATTTCTCTTACAGGCAAGAATCCGTAAATATTGTATAAACCTGGAATATCAAGTTGAGCCCCTGTATTTACAGTATAAGCGTGCTGTATTTCCTGATCTCCCAAAATCGTTTCAGGTTTACCGTTTACAAAAAGTCTTCCGGCTCTCATTTCGAAAGTGTCACCAGCGACAGCCACACATCTTTTTACATAAGGATCTTTTCTGTCAATCGCTGTATGCACAGAATCCTGAGGATAATTGAAAACAACCACATCATGTTTCTGAGGTTTGTTGAATTGCAAAATTCTTTCATAAGGCAATTTTATACCATCAACATAAGATTTCGGGTCATCTTTCGGATTCCCTTTTTCACCGGAATCAAAAATAGTCCCCTGTAGGAAAGGTATTGCAAGAGGACGCATCGGAAGTCTGTATCCGTAGCTCCATTTGTTTACGAAAAGGAAATCACCCACCAACAACGTTCTTTCCATAGATCCTGTAGGAATCCCGAAAGGCTGTGTTACAAAAACGTGAATAATTGTTGCAAAAACTACCGCAAAAGTCACTGATCCCAAGAAAGAATCTTTCTTTTTTGCATTTTTTTCTTCATCAGTAAGGAATAATTCATTTTCATCTTCCAACTCAACATCTTTTCCATAATTCACTGTTGCCATGTAAATAAAAGGAAGAAGAACGGTAAGAAGCTGGTCTTTGAAAAGAGTTTTGCCGAATTTTTTCATTAAATACAAATGAAAAACAGACATCATAATCGGTCCCACGATCGGCAGATATGATAAAATTGCCCACCATTTAGGATGTTTTGTTTCTTTTAAAATAATGAAATAATTGTAGAAAGGGATAAAAGCAAAAAGCGGACTATACCCCAGTTTCTTGAACAGCTTCCACGTGGAAATTCCCATCAATACTGATAAAATGAGAACATAAACTGTATAAGTTAAAAAATAATTCATAAATTTTTTGTGCCTAATCTATAATATAATTGATGAATGATGACAAATTCACAATTGACGATTCACCATTCACTCTATTAGTTTGCAATGTAGGAATTTTGTTACAAATTAAAGTCCCAAAACGTCTTTCATTGCGAAATTTCCTTTTTTATCTTTGATCCATTCTGCAGCTACGACAGCACCCAGTGCAAAACCGTTTCTGTTGAATGCAGTGTGTTTGATTTCAATTTCATCCACTTCGCTTCTGTAAAAAACACTGTGCGTTCCCGGAACCTCATCTTCACGGATCGCAAAGATACCCAATTGATTATCCTGGGTTTCTTCTAATTTCCAAGCGTCAAATTTCGGATTGTGTTTAAAGATCCCTTCTGCAATGGAAATCGCCGTTCCACTCGGGGCATCTAGTTTATGGATGTGGTGAATTTCCTCTAATTGACAAGAATATTCATCGACATTTTTCATTAAATCGGCCAACTTTTCGTTTAAAGCAAAAAATAAATTAACGCCTAAACTAAAATTTGAACCATATAAGAACGCTGTCTCATTTTCAACAGCCAATTTTTCAATTTCAGGTTTCTTTTCCAGCCAGCCTGTTGTTCCGCAGATTACGGGAATTTTGTTTTCAAGACAGGCTTTGATGTTGTCAAAAGCTACTTCCGGCAAGGAAAATTCGATAACAACATCCGGATTATTAAGATTTTCAACAGTTGGGGTTTCTTTTAATCGGGCTACTACTTCATGACCTCTCTTCGTGGCAATTTCGTCGATGATTTTGCCCATTTTACCGTATCCAACTAATGCTATTCTCATGTACTTCTTTATTTAATTTTATAATTTAACGCAAAAAACTTCGCATTTTTATTTGACACATTAAGAACATTTAAGAAGTTAAGTTGTAAGAAAATCAAATTGATTTTTAAGGCTTAAAGCAACGCTAAACTTAATATTCTTAACTCCTTAACAAAAATCTTAATGGTTAAAAATAATATTATTTTAAAATCTATAACTTAAACTTAAACCCGTTTTTGGAGGGGTAAATCCATATTGATCCTGGATCACTGTAGGATTGAATGACAAATCCGGATCATGACGACTTTCATATAAATGCGCGTCTACAACTGCATCCACGATGTTTAAAATGTAAATTAATCCCGTGATGGCAATTGCGTAATCCCTTTGTCTTTTGGATCTGTCCTGTGCATTTCCCAATGCTACTTTATCCAGCCACGGATGGCTGTCTACAAATTCATTCGGGGTTCCGTTGAGCTTTGCGATATAGTATTCCCTATATTTTCTGTATTGTTTATCATTCCAGACCGCAATACCGACTCCGGTTCCTACCGCTCCCCAAACAATAGGGATTTTCCAGTATTTTTTGTTGTAAAACTGACCCAATCCCGGAAGAACAGCAGAATACAGTCCTGCTTTTGTAGGATTAAGTTTTAAGGTTTTCTTTGTCGGCCCGTTTGCTTTCTCAAGATCCGAAACAATTTTTGCTTCGGTCTTGGTGTTGTTTTTTTCCACCGATACGCTGTCTTTCGGGTGATGTTCTACCCGGATCGTATCATTAGGATTCACTTGCGAATAGGCAATCGCAAACAGACACAAGAAAAATGTGAAAAATATTTTCTTCATTTATTTAATATGAGATAAAATATATTCCAGCTCATCTTCATTCTTGAAGTCCAGAACAATTTTACCTTTTTTACCGTTTCCGGAGGTTTTGATCTCCACTTTTACATCTAATATATCGGCAATCGTTTTCTGAGCTCTCTTATAATTGTTGGAAAGTTCTGCTTTTGCTTTTTTTGCTGCCGGTGATTTTGGATTTTTCAATGCTGTAGCAGCTTGTTCTGCCTGACGGACATTCAGTTTTTCTTTAATGATTAAATCAAATAAAATCTGCTGATGTTCTTCATTTTCAAGGCTAATGATGGCTCTACCGTGTCCTGCAGAAATCTCGCCGCTTCTGATCGCATTCTGAATATCCGGATTCAGCCTCAACAATCTGATAGAGTTGGTGATCGTACTTCTGTCCTTTCCTACTCTCTGGCTGAGATTTTCCTGTGTAAGACCGATTTCTTCCATCAATCTCTGATACGTTAATGCAATCTCGATCGCATCAAGATCTTCCCTTTGGATGTTTTCCACAAGAGCCATCTCAAGAAGCTCCTGGTCATTTACCAAACGGATATACGCCGGAATAGACTCCAAACCTGCAATTTTACTCGCTCTGTAACGTCTTTCCCCGGATATGATTTCGAACTTTTCGCCATCTTTTCTTAAAGTAATCGGTTGGATTACGCCTAAGTTTTTGATGGATTGTGCAAGCTCGTTTAATGCTTTTTCGTCAAAATAAGTTCTTGGCTGGGTTGGATTGGGATAAATATCTTCTATCGCAATTTCCACGATATTCCCTACAAACTTGTCTGCTCCTTCATCAGTAGCAGAATTGATCGTTGCTTTGGATTCCGCACTTAGAATAGCGCCCAAACCACGTCCCATCGCTCTTTTTTTGTCCTTCATATTATGCTTTAAGCTTAAGTTTTGACTTTAAGCCTTTTAATTTTTTACTAAATTTTCGTTATTTAACAAAACTTCTTCCGCTAATTGAATGTATTGAATGGCTCCTTTACTTTCAGCATCGTAGTTTAAAATACTTTCTCCGAAACTTGGTGCTTCGCTCAATCTTACGTTTCTGCTGATAATAGTTTCAAAAACCATTTCCGGGAAGTGAGCATTCACCTCTTCCACTACCTGATTAGACAATCTCAATCTGCTGTCATACATCGTAAGCAATAATCCTTCGATATCCAGATCTTTGTTGTGGATTTTCTGAACATTTTTAATGGTATTCAACAATTTTCCAAGACCTTCCAATGCAAAATATTCGCACTGGATCGGAATAATCACAGAATCTGCGGCTGTAAGCGCGTTTACAGTGATCAAACCTAAACTCGGTGCACAGTCGATAATGATAAAATCATAGTCGTCTCTTACGGTCTGCAAGGCTTTTTTCAGCATGTATTCACGGTCTTCCTTGTCTACCAATTCGATCTCCGCCGCTACTAAGTCGATGTGAGAAGGAACGATATCCAGATTCGGTGTAGCCGTTTTCTTGATACAGCTTTTGGTGTCAATGCTGTGCTCCAGCAAATTGTATGTAGAATACTGTACGTCGTCAACTCCTAAACCTGAAGTCGCATTAGCCTGAGGATCAGCATCAATGATTAATATTTTTTTCTCCAATACCCCTAATGCTGCGGCTAAATTAACAGCTGTTGTAGTTTTTCCAACTCCTCCTTTTTGATTAGCGATACCTATGATTTTTGCCATTATTAGAACTTTAAGCCTCAAAAATACACATTTTTCCTTGCTCTAAGTGAATCGATAAAACGAAAATTGAGTTAAAATATTGTTAATAAGCCTTTTAACAATAAAAAAAATTATCCACAAAAAAAATTCTTTGTGGATAACTGTTCAAGATTTGTTATAAACATTAATTATCAAACTTCATGGATATTGGAAATTTGAAGTAACTTCTTACTATTTCACCTTGTTTATTTTTCGCAGGAGCCCATTTTCCTCTGATTGACTTAATCGTTCTGATGGCTTCATTATTAAAATCAGCATCATTACCGTTAGCTTTAATACCAGAAATAGTTCCGTCTTTTTCTACAATGAAAGTGATTGTAGTTTTCATAACATCCCCAGAATCAAATCCGGAGCCGTCAAAATTATTCATTACTTTATTTCTGAATGAATCAATTCCCCCATCGAAAATAGCTTCCTTTCCCAGATCTTTAGCATCAACAATTTTATTTGGGTCTTCTTTAGGTACAACTGTTGGAGGTGCAGTATTAATTACAGGACCTGTTCCAATAGTTGGAGTTGTCGGTACATAAGTTGGTGTAGTAATTTCTTTTCCAGCTGATGTTTGAGTACTTGCCACGGCATTTAACTTCTCTTCAGGAGTAACATTTTTTTCATTAGTTACGATCTTTCTAGGCTCCGGTAATCTGTCATCATAAGTTTTTACATCCGGAGCAGGCTGTGGTTTTACTTGTGCAGGCGGATCTTTTTCAGGTGTAGTAACATCCACAGGCGGCGGTAAAATAAATACAGTACCTGTTTCTGGTATTTCTGTAGATTTAAAAGCATTAATAATTACTGGTGTTACAGAAATTGCAGCCAATAAACTTACCCCTATAAAAAGTGCTTTGGTTAAAATTTTATCTGATTCGTTTCTTAAAACGTATGCGCCGTATTCTTTGTTACGGTGTTCGAAAAGGACTTCATTGAAGCGAAATTCTTGGTTTTGATGTATGTGCTTCATCACTATAAATATTTAAACTGTTAAAAATTGTGATTATTAGTTTTTATAGTTCTTATCGATAAGTATTGATTCAATATCAAAACATTTGCCAAAATTTTGTTAAAATCTCAACATTTTAAAAATTTTTATAACAATCTTAAAAATTAACTATGCTAAAAATAGTAAAAGCCTATTTATAAGCATGATACGGCTTATTTATTTTCAAAAATATTTTCATATGAATTTAAAATATTCAACAAAAATTAAAATATCGTAAAAACCACACCCCAAAATCGGAAAATCACTGAGGAATTTATTGTGAGACTGATAGATATTTGTACCATACAAAATCGGGGAACGCTGAAAACCGAAAAGAGTAAGCAAGAAAAAATTTTAAAAAACTTATATCATGCCAACAACAACATTAACTCAACAAGCAAGATCAAACTCATTAATGAGTATGCTTTTAAAACAAGTTTACGATTCTATCACAAACGGAGGTGATCCGGATTCTATCGGTCCTAATGACTTTATCGCATTCGACCCGATCGGACTTACATTAACGGAAGACACTTTCGATTATGCATTAAACGGACTTTTCGGAAACGCTCCGGCTCCAAAACCAATGCTGGACGGACAGGGAAAACCTATCCTTGACGCCAACGGAAATCCTAAAACCAATATGGAGGAATTTCAAAATGCGATGAAAGAAAGCAAATTCCGTAAATACCTTCAAATGGAGCAGTTTTCTGCCATGGTAGATGCCATTCCTTCTAATTTACCACCCCTTACAGACAATGGAAACGGAAGACAGATCACTATTTTTAATGATTCTTCAAAAAGAGTTTCTAAAGTATACGAAGATCTAATGCAATGGTCTGTGGTGGTAGACACACCTGTGGATCCGAAAGTTGAAAAAAATCTTGAGAAATTAAGAAACAAGCTTTTCAAAGTAAAAGTGGTGAAAAATCCAGATTTCGATGAAAATGCTCCGGTAGATGACCTAAACAAACCTGAACTTCATCAAACTTTCGTTGCCCCGATGTATTCTAAATATATCGAATATCAAATGAAATATTATGATATCGTGGATGCCAACAACTCCATCAGAACAGATGCAGACAACGGAGATCCGGATGCAATGGCAAAATTATCGATCGACGGTAAAAACATGAAAAAAAGAGAAGATGCAGCATTGAAAGCTTGGCAATCTTTAGGATACAAGGAAGCCGTTGAAAGAATTCAGAATTATTTGAGCGAAATTGAAGAAAAACATATGCTTGTCATTAAAAAACGTCTTCAGTCTGAGTTCAGAAACAGCCAGAGAACAAGAGTGGTAGATTATACCAATTATTCACCATCCATTCCGATTTCAGCCAATGCATTGAAAGAATCTAAAGGTTGGCCGACAATCTCTATGTACGAAGGTGAAGCCAACAGAGATTATTCTAAAACCATTCATAACTGGAGTGCAGGTGCAGGATTCAGCCTTGGAATATTCAGTATCGGAGCTACTAATAGCGGAAGTACGGAAAGACAATCATTGAATACAGATTTCAGCAACATCAGAATTTCATTCAAACTAGGAAAAGTAAGAGTAGAAAGAGGATGGTTCAGCGAAGAATTCGTAGAATCTAAATACTGGAAACTTCATGAAAATTCTCCTCAGACATTAAACGGAGACATCATCAGTGATGGTAAAGGAAAAGGATTAATGCCAATGATCATCACAGAATTAATCATTGCAAAAGATGTAATGCTGGATTTCAGTGAAAACAGCACAGCTTTCAAAGCGGCAAGCACAAAAGTGAATTCTGGAGCAGCCGTAGGAATCGGGCCATTCGTATTCGGAGGAAGCCACAGCTACCAAAACCAAAACTCACAGAGCAATGCAAAATGGAGTGGTAAAAAACTTCAGTCAGACGGAATTTACATCATCGGGTACAAATGCCACGTGATTCCAAAATCTCCAAATCCAAATCCGGAAATTAAAGTTTGGACACACGGAAAATCATAACATTCTTATCATAATCAGGGGTTAACCGGTGGATATTTTTTCCGCCGGTTATTTCCAAAAACTTTTGAGTTGATATTTTAGTTTCAAACACAAAGATCGCAAGGATTTTTTTTTGAAAACATTGCTGTTGATTTTTCGTTCGCAAAGGCGTTTCACTCAGCAAAAAACTTAATTGCTGGAACAAAAAGACTCAAAACCAGCAACCAGCAATAATCAACCAAAAACAATTAACCAAAAAAACGAATAGCCATGAAATATTTTGTTGCCGTTTACCAGAAATTGAGAAACATTTACATGTCTCAAAGTTCTATGGAAAATGATCTGCCGATGATATGCCCTTCTCTGAGAGTATATGAAAACGAGGAACTTGAATTATTAAAACCTCAAAGCCTTCTTAATGATGATCAGAAAAAAGCGCTTTCCATCATCAAAAAACAAAATGTGGCTTATGAACTCAACTCTGTTCCGATCTCGCCGAATTTTTGGGATCTTAATCCTAATAATGCATTATTTGATATCTACAGGGATATTCTTGAGAAGAACAGTTTAAAAAATTTAGAAGAAAATCTGGATAAAGCAGCCACCAGCCAAAGCACCATTTTATTTGATGCAAAAGGCGGTGACACCAAAGAATTGAAAGCCTATAAAAAATATCAGACCGCTTACGAAACAACCGCTAATAATATTGCAGCCCATCTGGAATTATTTGATGCGCTGGACACTGACGAAGAAAAAACCAACTGGAATGACAAGCTCATCACCCTCAACAACCTGAAAGCTCTGGCTTTTTCGGAGTGGAAAGTGAAAGGGAGCAAAGATATCATTGAAAAAGAACTTGCAAGAATTAATAAAAATTCTGACGCCGATCTGTATCTCGCCATGGCTCAAAATGCAAAAAACACTTTTGAAGCGGCCGAAAAAACAGATGTCATCAACAATTCTTCGATTCATGATATTAATTTTATTCCGTATGATTTTATGGAAAATGAATCGGGGTGGAACAGCATCAGACTTGAAAAATCTGAACTGGAAGCTTTACACACCGAAGCAAAAAACTCCAACGAAAACCTGCCTTCCGAGATTCTTTCCATTGATTATGATGAAAGCGTGATTCAGGCAGTGGAATTCGATTATTCATTTGTGCATCTGAAGAGAAATTGGTTTAATAAAAACTTTATGCTCTCCGAAATATTCGAATGGAAGGAACCTAAAAAAATATCCGACGGACAGACGATTTCGAGTGAGTTTAAATTACCTGCCATCACAAAAACCATGATGCTTGCCAAAAATTTAAAAATCATTTTAGACCCGTCCATTACCAATGATACGGTGAACAACCCGAATCAGCTGATTTATTTCGGTCCGTTGATTATGAAACAACAGCTTTTTGTGAATAAAAGCAACAACCAGAAATTCCTGAAAGCCGTAACGAACGTAAGAACGATAAAATCTGACCAATTGAATACCTTAACCAGAAAAACAATAACGGCAGAATCTGTAAAAATACCGACACCCGATGTTGCTCCAAAACCTGTTGCCCAACCCGTAACAGAAACTCCAAAGGTAAATCCTGTTTTTGCTAATAAAATCAATATGAGCGTTTTAGGAAGTGTGAGAAATTTGCGACCTGTAGCAACAGCTCCACACCCTGCAACACCGGTTCAGCCTCAACCAGCTCCCGTAAAACCAGTAACTCCCGTGGTGGGCACTCCGATACGGGTTCCCGGAATTTTTGTTCCGATCAGGGTTCCTGTCGTAGTACAGCCTACTGCAGCCAATGTAGAGTTTAAAGTTTTCGACAAAATAAATAACGATCCTATTTATAAATGTGCGATTTCCATCAAAGGAACAAACAACAACAGGATCTTCGAGATAGAAACCAACGAAATCGGAATGATCAGCCAGATGATTCCGGTCGGAGAATACAGCATCGAACTGCGAGTGGATGATTACGCAATATTAAACCAAAAATTCAGCGTTACCAATACCAATCCTCTGAATCTGGAGTATAAACTTCAAAGAGAGGAAGTGAAGTTCAAATCATTCTTTTTGATTGGAATGATTTGTGAGAGAATGCCGAAAATACCAATTAATTAATTTTTTTTAAACATAAGTTTTTAATGTAATAATTAAATCCTTCGACTCCGCTCAGGATGACGCTGGTAAATAAATTACCAGACATTATAAACGGTTAGTATTAGCGTTGTCATCCTGAGGCTCTCGAAGGATCCCACGCAAACCAAACAACTTTAAAAAATTATGATTTAAATAAGCCTAATTAAATTTAAAATATCTAAAAAACTAACAGCCATGAAACTTTTAAAATATTACACAAAATCACCGGAAGTCACTACCCTTTGTGAGCTTCTTTACAAACAAGGATACAACATCAAAATTTCAGATTCTTTTTCTCTGGAAGTGGATGCAGCCGTAAAAGATTTTCAACGAAAAAATTCTTTAGTCGTAGACGGAATCGTCGGAATGAAAACCTGGACTGTCTTATTACAGAAAAACTCTGCTCCGGCTCCAAGCAATACTGCCGATAAATTCCTGAAAGAAAGCGATCTTATCAGCTTTGCCGATCAGTACGGATTGGAACTTGCCGCCGTAAAAGCAGTCAACGAAATTGAAAGCAGTGGAAAAGGATTTTTATTAAACAATAAACCTAAAATTTTGTTTGAAGGACATATTTTCTGGAGCGAACTGAAGAAAAGAGGAATTGACCCAAATTCTTATTACAACGCCAATCACAAGGATGTTCTGTATCCAAAATGGACGAAAATCTATTATCAGGGTGGCGTGAAAGAATATGACAGACTGAATGAAGCCATGACTTTGGGAGCAGATCCGAAATTCAAAGATGCGGCATTGTCTTCTGCTTCGTGGGGAAGTTTCCAGATTATGGGATTTCATGCAAAACCACTTGGATATTCTGATGTGACAGATTTTGTATCCAAAATGGAGCTTAATGAAGGTGAACATCTGAAAGCTTTCGGAAGATTTTTGGAAGTGAATAGAATTTTGGTTCATTTAAAGAACAAAAACTGGGCAAGTTTTGCAAAAGCCTACAACGGAAGCGGCTACAAGCTCAATAAATATGATGAAAAATTAGCAAAAGCATATGCTAAGTATTCTAAAAACTGATTAACCAATTTATATTTTCAGCGCATTGATCTTTAAAGTTCCCTTTGCGTTGAAGCCAATCTTTAATCTCCTGCATTTTTTGTGGGAGATTTTTTTTGTTTAAACACAAAAGAGACCATCAATACGACAGCCTTTTTTAATTTATTTGAAATATTCTTAGAATAATTTTTTCTGGGGATTTTTTTTGCTTAAACACAAATAGCACGAATGCCTTCACAAATTACACAAATAATTTTACATTAAAATATTATAATTTATTGATCTGATTTTGTGTTCACTTGTGTAAAAATTTGTATGATTTGTGTTTAAAAAACAAAAGAGACCATCAATACGACAACCTTTTTTAATTTATTTGAAATATTCTTAGAATAATTTTTTCTGGGGATTTTTTTTGCTTAAACACAAATAGCACAAATGCCTTCACAAATTACACGAATAATTTCATATTAAATTAAAACATTATAATTCATTGATCTGATTTTGTGTTCACTTGTGTAAAAATTTGTGTGATTTGTGTTTAAAAAACAAAAGAGACCATCAAAACGACAGTCTCTTTTATTTATTTAAAAATATTCCTTAGAATAATTCTTTTCTGATGATGTTCTGGCTTCTTTCTGGCCCTACAGAAACCAAGTAAACGTTGATTCCTAAATACTTTTCGATAAACTCGATGTATTTCTGAGCGTTATCCGGAAGTTCGTCGTAGCTTCTTACTTTTGTAAGATCTTCGTTCCAACCCGGTAAATCCTGGTAGATTGGCTCATAGTTGTATAATTTTTCTGTTGAAGAAGTGAAATAATCGATGATTTTTCCGTCTTCAGTTTTGTAATGTGTAACGATTTTTAACGTTTCAATTCCTGTAAGAACATCTAACTTTGTAATTACTAAGTTATTAATACCGTTGATCATACAAGCATGCTTCAAAGAAACAAGGTCTAACCAACCTGTTCTTCTTGGTCTTCCTGTCGTAGCTCCGAATTCACCTCCGATCTGTCTGATGCTTTCTCCTAATTCGTTGTCTAATTCAGAAGGGAAAGGTCCGTTTCCTACTCTTGTGCAGTATGCTTTTGCAACACCAATAAGGTTTTGAAGCGATGTTGGCGGAACACCCGCTCCCGTACAAACACCTCCCGTTGACGGTGAAGATGAAGTTACGTATGGATACGTTCCGAAGTCGATATCAAGCATCAACGCCTGAGCTCCTTCGAATAAAACGTTTTTACCATCCTGGATCGCTTCGTTGAGTTCCAGTTCCGTATCAACGATTCTGTCCTGAAGCTGTTTTCCGATCTCTAAAAATTCGTTGTAAATTTCTTCAACATCCAATGTTGGTTTTCCGTAATATTTTTCAAAAAGAGAATTCTTAATTTTTAAGTTCTTCTCGATTTTGTCTCTTAAAATCTCAGGATTCAGAAGGTCGATCATTCTGATACCTACTCTTGCAATTTTGTCTTCATAGCAAGGTCCGATACCTTTTTTAGTTGTTCCGATCTGTGTTCCTCCGTGCTCTTCTTCACGGTATGTATCCAAAAGAATGTGGTAAGGCATGATCACATGTGCTCTTCTGCTGATAAAAATGTGGTCTGTTCTAAGGCCTTTGCTTTCAATTTGATTGACTTCTTTAATGAAAGATTTAGGATTTACCACTACCCCATTTGCAATGATACACTTCCCTTTGCACTGAAGAACTCCCGATGGAAGAAGGTGTAAAACAAATTTTTCATCGCCTACATAAACCGTGTGACCCGCGTTGTCTCCACCCTGGAAACGAACAACGTAATCCGATTTTGCCGATAAAACATCCGTGATTTTTCCTTTACCTTCATCTCCGTACTGAAGACCTACAACTACGTAAGTTGACATATTTTACTTTTGTTTTTAGATTCATGCAAAATTACTTTTAAAAAATTGGGTGAGCAAATTTGTAGTGGATTTTATTTTTTGGGTGGGTGGAAATTGTGTGGTTGAAAAATAATTGCATTACATTTTCATCTTAACTATATTTGGTTCTTTACTATTAAAACCTATGAACCAATCTCAAAAACATCACTCCTTACCAGTATTTTACCTTAAAGGATTTACAGAAAAGAATGGACAGTTTAAAATATTTAATGTTCAAAGAAAAGAGTTCAAGCAAAAAGGAAAATATTTTTCTCCTTCTACTCATTTTTATATTTTAAAGGACAACACTATTACAACTGATTTTGGAGAAGATGACTTTATGGAAAAATTATATGAAAAAATTGATAATAATTTTGCAAAAATTCTTCAGATAATCAATGCCAATAATTATGAAAATAAGTTTGGTGTTAATGAAAATGATATGCCTTATATTAATAATTTCGTTAGTCAAATTTATTGGAGGTCACCATTTAATAAAAATATAATTCAGGATTACATTAAAAAATACAAATTAAAAGAATTAGGTCTTAAAATCGTTGATAACCAAGGTAATCACAATGAAGAATTAAGTGAAAGGTTTAAAAATGAACCTGAATTTTATAAAACATACAAACTTTATAATTCTTTATTAGATTCAATTCGCGGATCTAATTGTAGGACACAGTATCATATATTTGGTAGACCAAAAGAGTTGCCTTCAATTTGCTCAGACTTTCCAATAATTTTTAATAAAAATAGTGCTATTAAAGTATATGAAGATGACTACATATTCCCTCTCTCTCAAAATAGAATTTTTGTGAAAAGAAATTTAACTCAAAAATTTAATCATCAATTACATTATCTTATAGATCTAATTTCACTAAAACAATCTATCAACTATGTAGCAACGAGTGATGAAAGTTATATAGACTTTTTAATAAAACTTGATAAGGAAAATAATTGTACAATAGAAGAGATCTATTTAACGAACTTATATAAAATACTAATTCAATTTTGAATAAATACCAAGAATTGGTATCTTTGATTAAAATTAAAGCGATGGCAAAAAACACATCCATATTATTAGGCGATTATTTTGATAATTTTATTAATCAACAAATTAAATCTGGCAAATATTCTTCTGCAAGTGAAGTTATAAGAACAGCTTTGAGAATGTTTGAACATGAAGAATCTAAAAAATCAGAATTAATTAATGAATTAAAAAAAGGGGAAAAATCTGGTTTTGCTGAAAATTTTGACCGTAAAGAATTCTTAAAAAATCTTCATCAAAAACATTCTGCTGAGTAAAATGAAATACAAAATCAGCAAAGAAGCATCAAATGATTTAGAAAAAATTTGGCTCTATACTTTTGAAATCTGGTCAAAAGAACAAGCAGACCATTATTTTGACTTACTTATGGATGAAATTGAATATTTATCTGAAAATCCTAAATCCGGAAAAGACTATAGTGAAATTAGAAAAGGATATTTCCGTTCAAGAGTAAAATCACATTTCATCTTTTACAAAATCAATATCAAAAATGAGGAAATTGAAATCATCAGAATTCTTCATCAGCAAATGGATATTTCATCGAGATTGGATGAATAAAATATAAACCTAACAGGTTTTTGAAACCTGTTAGGTTTATATTTTATTCTAACAAAAACTTCCTCTCCATCCCAATCTCCACCAAAAACACCCCATCATGCGAAATCACCACCAAAGTTCCATGATAATCCTTAATAGAATTCGTCAGAATTTCCACGTTTTGAAGGTCTAAATTATTCGTCGGTTCATTAAGTTTCAAGTAATTCATTTTGAAGAAATACCAAGAATTGATACATTTGATTTAAAATTAAATAATGGCAAAAAATACATCCATATTATTGTCCATTATTTCGATAACTTTATCAATCAACACATTAAATCAGGAAGACTTTTTACTGCAAGTAAAGTTGTAATATTTCATCGAGGTTAGATGAATAATAAAGCTCACAACACAATATGATTAACGAGGAAATAATTCAACGAATTGAAATAAACATACAAAATTTTAAAGATAACTTTAAAAATGATTATAAATTATTGTCTGTAGCCAGTCCAAAATCGATAGAAAATTTTGAAAGCAAATTTGCCGTTAAAATTCCTGATGATTTTAAATGGTTCCTGTTAAATATTTCCAATGGAATTGTGAATACTGAGCAATATGGCTTTAATTTAATTGATAGAATAGATTTTTCAGATTACTATTATTTGCCCGATGAATTCAACCCTTCATTACCTTTTAAATTAAATGATGATTTTGACTTTGAAACTGATGAATATGATGATTTTATCAATGGAACCATTCATTTAGCAGGATATGGCTGTGGTTGTTATTCATTTATAGTTGTAAATGGCGAGGAATATGGAAATGTCTGGATTGATAATTATGCTTCTAACTCTGAGGTGAGTCCTATAAAAAGTGAACTAAAAAACAGGCTCAATTTTCACGAATGGTTAGACGAAAAAATAAATTCCATGATTTCTCAAAAAAATGAAAAAGAAAATTTTAGACAGAAACAGCTTCAGGAAGAAAAAAAGCAAGTACATCAGCACTATGAAAAATTGAAATCAGACTTTAATGGTAAAGCTTCAAATGTTCGCTTATCCATTTTTGAAAAAATTAAACAAATTTTTAAATAACAAATACTACAGATTAATCTGAAAGATTTTTTCTTTTGAGATTACTCTGACAATTATTAAATAAATTATGAACAAACAATTAAAAACACTTATCCTCCTTTTATTACCATTTTTCTTTTTAAATGCTCAAAATAAAATAACAGAATATTTAAATATTCCGGGGCCTATTATGCTTGATTCCAAAACATATCAATTAGTGTGGAGCTCACATCCAAATGAAAATTATTTTAAACAGGAATATCTGAGTTCAAATGAAAATCTTCAAAAGTACAATACGATGGTTTTGATCGATTTTGTAAAGGGAAATTTTGAGATCAAAGATGCAATTAATCAAAAAGTGACCGAACTTGAGGAAATAAAAAAGACCAATCCTGTAGTAAACTATCAGGTATTTGAAAATAATGGAGAATACATTCTGGATTTTCTAATAACTGAAAATTCTAAAGACGGAAAAGAAATATTGATAGCAGAAAGAAATGTTTACCGTTACAAGCTTATTAATGAAAACAATAATAAAGGAGTTATGCTATTTGCAGTAAGTGAAAGGGGCTACAAAGAAAATATGGAGGCTTTTTTTAACAATCTCAAAGAGAATTCTACCAAGCTAGTAGAAATTGTAGGAAATTACAAACTCCCTGATATTAAAATAAAATAGTGAATTACCATTCTGCAAAAACCTTCAACTATCTTAGTTTTCTGCAGGCTGACAATAACATGAAACAAACCTAACAGGCTTTAAAAACCTGTTAGGTTTAGAGTTTGCAAAGACATATTTTTAATCCAAAGAGACTTCACCACTCACCCCAATCTCCTCCAAAAACACCCCATCATGCGAAATCACCACCAAAGTTCCATGATAATCCTTAATAGAATTCGTCAAAATTTCCACGTTTTGAAGGTCTAAATTATTCGTCGGTTCATCGAGAATAATCATATCGGGAGCTTTATTACTGATGGAAAGTCCGCACAGAAGGAGTCGCAGACGTTCTCCGCCGCTCAGAACACCGCATTTTTTGTCCCAGGTTTCCTTTCCGAATAAAAATCTTGACAGTAAGGTTTTCACTTCCGATTCCTGCATCGCATTGTCATTGAACTGTTGGGCAAAATCATACACCGTCGCATTTTTATCAATCAAAGAATACTCCTGATCAATATAAATCATCTGAAAATCCGACTTTGAAATCATCCCGACAGAAGGTTGTAAATCTCCCAACAAGAGCTTTATCAACGTCGTTTTCCCCGAACCGTTCGAACCTTTGATGGAAATCCTGTCACCGCTTCGGATTTCAAGATTGAGGTTTTCTTTCCAAAGATTTTTTTCATTATATTTAAAATTAATTTCCTCCGCTGAAATCAAAATTTTCCCCGAATGCAGATTCGAATCATTAAAATTAACCTTCATCTGATCCGAATTTCTCACCGACGAACGCAAGTCCCGCAAGTCACCCGAAATATCATTAATTTTCTCGGCATGAATGGATTTTAATTTTGAAGAATTTTTCTCTGCATTATTTCGCAGCGTATTCATCATAATTCTCGCCACACCCGATTTCTCCTGCTTTCCTTTTCCTCGTGCATCGAGTTTTTGCTTTCGTTCCAAGGTTTCGCGTTCCTTTTCTTTTGCCTTTTTCAATGCCCTTTCTTTGGAATGAATATCGTTTTGCAAGGCTTCATTTTCAATTTCTTTTTGTTCGGCATAAAAATCATAATTTCCGCCATAGATCGAAATTCCCTGATTGCTCAGTTCAAAAATGGTATCAACTAAATTCAGCAAAGTCCGGTCATGACTGACAATCACAACCGTTGAGCTTGTTTTTTCAATAAAATCATACAACAGATTCCGCCCTTCCAAATCTAGGTGATTCGTTGGCTCATCCAGCAAAATGATTTCAGGTTGGTTGATTTGAATTCCCGCAAGAAAGACCTTTGTTTTTTGTCCGCCACTCAGACTTTCCAGCTTTTGGTTTAATTTTAAGTTTTCTAATTTCCAGTATTGCAAAGCATTTTGGCAGCGTTCTTCGATATCCCAATCGTCATTCAGTGTTTCAAAATAGACTTCATCCACTTCCCCACTCGTAATTTTTTGAAGAGCTTCCAGTTTTTTATCGATTTTTAAACATTCCGCAACCGTCAAATCATTAAAATTCCCAAACATCTGCGGAACATAGAAAATGTCACCCTGAATATGGATGTTTCCTTCCAAAGGTTCAATTTCATTCGCAATGATTTTCAGCAGGGTAGATTTTCCCATGCCGTTGCTTCCGACCAAAGCCGATTTCGTATGCGTTTGTATCGTTAAGTTGATAGAATTAAATAGCAGATTTCCCGCCGGAAACCCAAAGGATATATTTTGTAGAAAAAGCATGATTTCTTTCTTAATTAAGGTTAAACTTCAATAACATTTTCGTTATTGTTCAATTAAATCTGAAAGAAATTATATCCTACATTATCGTTTTTGGGCTTTGTGAGTGGCAAAGATAATAATTTTTTAAATATTCTTCATTTTGAAACAAATCACATTACGTTTGTCATTCATCTCAACAGTTTTATTATTCATTATCTATTGCTTATTACTTATTTTTTTCAGGAGCTATTTCCCGCTTTCCGTTACAATCTTTTTTTTCAAAAAAGGATTTCCACTGCAATCGGGGCTAGGGTTTTTGTCGTTTCTTCAATGTATGACAATCAATTCAACATCCCTTTGTCATCCTGAAAGGATCTCAACAACGCAATTCAAAAACTTTGTATAGATCCTTTCAGGATAACAAACTGTGTGGAAATAAGATGTAAAATAGATTCTTTACTCCGCTTCCGCTCCGTTCTGAATGACACAACCCCACATTAAACCCATTTACCCTAAAACTCTAAAACACTCTTACCCTGAAACCTTAAAAAACTTTCATCAAAATTCCGTAACTTTGCCGCCTACTAAAAATTTTATGGAAAGTATTAAAGTTCACGACAAAACTTTCGTTCCTTATTTGCAGGATGCCGAAATTCAGGAGATCGTAAAGGAAACGGCTTTAAAAATTTATGAAGATTACAAGGATGAAGTTCCTGTTTTCATTGGGGTTTTGAATGGAGTGATCATGTTCTTCTCAGACCTTTTGAAACATTATCCGGGAAATTGCGAGATCGCTTTTATCCAGATGAGTTCTTATGCGGGAACTGAATCTACGGGGATTGTTTACCAGAAAATGGAACTTACGAAAGACGTAAAAGACCGTCACATCATCTTGGTAGAAGATATTGTGGATACGGGAAATACGGTTGAAAGTCTTTTCAAATATTTTAATGAAACGCAGCGTCCGAAGTCTGTAAAAATCGCTTCTTTTTTACTGAAACCGGAGGTGTATAAGAAAGATTTCAAGCTGGATTATATCGGAAAGGAAATTCCAAATAAATTTGTTCTTGGATACGGACTGGATTATGATGAATTGGGAAGAAATTTACCGAATCTGTATCAGCTAGCAGAAGGACAAATCAATCATTAAAAAATTGCTATGAGCTTTTAGCTTCTGGCTATTAGCTTTAAAAATAGATCTAAGTAAAAGTAAAATATTAACTAAAAAAGCTAAAAGGCCTAAAGCATATTGCCTACAGCCTAAGGCATCATCAACATTATGATAAACATTGTTCTGTTCGGCCCTCCAGGAAGTGGAAAAGGAACTCAGGCTCAAAATCTGATCGAGAAATTTAATTTAAAGCAAATCTCAACAGGTGACCTTTTCAGATTTAATATGAAAAATGATACCGAACTTGGGAGACTGGCAAAATCATACATCGATAAAGGAGAATTGGTTCCTGATCAGGTAACAACAGATATGCTGATTGATGAGATCAGAAAACCTACCGACGCGGCAGGATTTATTTTCGACGGATATCCAAGAACCGCTGTACAGACAGAAGCATTGGAAAAAATCGTAAAAGAAGAACTGAATGACGAGATCGACGTTTGTCTTTCTTTGGTAGTGGAAGATAAAATTTTGGTTGAAAGATTGCTGAAAAGAGGCGAAATAAGCGGAAGATCAGACGACAGCAATGTTGAGATCATTGAAAACAGAATAAAAGAATACTACGCAAAAACAGCTGAAGTAGCCGAACTGTACAAACAACAAGGTAAGTATGTAGAGATCAATGGTGTAGGAGATATCAACGAAATTTCCGAAAAACTTTTCGCTGAAGTAGAAAAAGTAAAATAATCGGGATTCGGGGGACGGGATTCGAGTTTCCTATCCCGTAACTCGCAACTCGCAACAAATAATATATGTCTAATTTTGTAGATTACGTAAAGATTCATTGTAAAAGCGGTCACGGAGGTGCAGGTTCTGCCCATCTTCGCCGTGAAAAGTATATCCCAAAAGGTGGTCCTGATGGTGGAGACGGAGGTCGTGGAGGTCACGTGATCATGAAAGGAAATGCCAATGAATGGACTTTACTTCCCCTTCGATACACCCGTCACGTAAAAGCTGAACGTGGTGAAAACGGAGGAAAAAACCAGTTAACCGGAGCTTATGGAGCAGATGTCTATATTGAAGTTCCGATCGGAACCATCGCTAAAAATGAAGAAGGTGAAATTATCGGTGAAATCCTTGAAGACGGCCAGGAAATCATCCTGATGGAAGGAGGAATGGGAGGAAAAGGAAATGAGCATTTCAAATCCTCTACCAATCAGACTCCCAGATTCGCCCAACCGGGAATGGATGGCCAGGAAGGTTATGTTGTTTTCGAGCTTAAAATTTTAGCTGATGTAGGTTTGGTAGGTTTCCCGAATGCGGGAAAATCTACTCTTTTAGCATCTGTTTCTGCTGCAAAACCTAAAATTGCAGATTATGCGTTCACAACATTAACACCGAATTTGGGTATCGTTGATTACAGAAATTATAAATCTTTTGTAATGGCCGATATTCCTGGAATTATTGAAGGAGCTGCAGAAGGTAAGGGGTTAGGACACAGATTCTTAAGACATATCGAAAGAAATTCAATCCTTTTGTTTTTGATTCCTGCTGATTCTGAAAATCATTTTCAGGAGTTTAAAATTCTGGAAAATGAATTGAAAGAATATAATCCGGAACTTCTGGATAAAGATTTCATCATTTCCATTTCAAAATCCGATTTGCTGGATGATGAACTGAAAAAAGAAATCGCTGCCGAATTCCCTGAAAATAAACAGCCTTTGTTTTTCTCAGGCGTTACAGGTGAAGGTCTTGTAGAATTGAAAGATGCGATCTGGAAACAGCTTCACGGATAAAAATTAAGTAATTTATAAAACATAATAAAGTACACTTTCGGGTGTACTTTTTTTATTTCATTTAATTTAATAAAATCGTTAAACCCTCCTATTTAAAAGTATTTTATAAACTTAACATTAATTTTCATTTAAAAATATCTTTTGGAACAATTATTGAAAGAACCCAATCCAAATTTAAACTATGAAATATTTACTTAGTCTTTGTGCATTTATATTATTTTTTTCATGCACTTCTCAAAAATCAACTTCAAAATATTCTAAAATCGAATATGAAGCAACGCCTTGTTTTGGATTTTGTCCTGTTTTTAAAATGACCATCAATCCGGACAGAACGGCAGTTTTTGAAGCAGAGCATTTTAATTTTAATGATAAACCATCAAAAGACGAATTTTCTAAACCTCGCGAAGGAACTTTTAAAGGAACCATCAAACAAGAAGATTATAACAAACTGGTTGCTTTATTGGACGGTTTAGATGTGAAAAATTTAAATGATAAATACGGAGAAAAAAACGTTACAGACCTTCCGTCTTCACATTTAAGAATTAATTTCGCCGACGGAACTTCAAAACATGTTGAAGATTATGGAAAGCACGGAAGTGAAAAACTATCCGAAGTGTATAAGTTTTTCGAAGATTTGAGAAAAAACCAACAATGGACAAAAGTGAAATAATTCACTTTAAAATAATTAAACTACCTTTGCAAAATATAATTCCTTCTTTTTGAAGGAATTTTTATTTTAATTAAAAACAATTCATTTGAATTTTACAGACCTACAATTAATAGAACCTATTGCAAAAGCAATTCATGAGCAGGGATATGTGAATCCTACTCCTATTCAGGAAAAATCGATTCCTGAGATCTTGAAAGGTAAAGATTTTTTAGGATGCGCACAGACAGGAACAGGAAAAACTGCTGCTTTTGCTATTCCCATTTTACAGAATCTTACAAAAAATAAAACTCCAAACAAAAATATTAAGGCTTTAATTTTAACGCCGACGAGAGAATTGGCGATACAAATTGAAGAAAATATTAAAGCTTACGGAAAATATTTACCTTTAAAACATCTTGTTATTTTCGGAGGAGTAAAACAAGGAAACCAGGAAGCTGCCCTGAAAAAAGGGGTTGATATTCTGGTGGCGACTCCCGGAAGATTGCTGGACTTTATTTCCCAAGGAATTATCAGTCTTAAAAACCTTGAAATTTTTGTCCTTGACGAAGCAGACAGAATGCTAGACATGGGTTTTGTACACGATGTAAAAAGAATTATTAAACTTTTACCTCAAAAAAGACAGACCCTGTTTTTCTCGGCTACAATGCCTGCAGAAATCCAAAAACTGGCAGATTCTATATTAAACAATCCCGTAAAAGTGGAGGTGACACCCGTTTCTTCAACGGCGGAAACCATTAAACAATCTGTTTATATGGTGGAAAGGGAAGATAAAATAAATCTGCTTGTTCATATTCTTAAAAATGATATTTCAGATTCTGTTTTGGTATTTTCGAGAACGAAGCATGGAGCCAATAAAATTGCGCAGAAACTTCAGAAAAGTAATATTTCGACAGAAGCCATTCATGGGGATAAATCGCAGAATGCGAGACAGAATGCCCTTAATAATTTTAAATCCGGGAAAACAAGGATTCTTGTTGCCACAGACATCGCAGCGAGGGGAATTGATATCGATGAGCTGAAATATGTGATCAATTTTGAGCTTTCTGATGTTTCTGAGACGTATGTTCACAGGATCGGAAGAACGGGAAGAGCTGGTGCAGAGGGAACTTCCATTTCATTCGTAGACGGACTTGATCTACTGAATCTGAAAAACACCGAAAAGCTGATCGGGATGAAAATTCCTGTGGTGAAAAATCACCCGTTTCACACTGACGATCTGGTTGCACAGAAAAGAGATTCGAATAACAAACCTACAGCTGCAGGCAGTGGAAGAACTCCATCATCAAATGCCCCAAGACCTCAGAAAAATAAGAAAAAACCTGGAGCATCAACTCCGGCGGTTGGTTTTAAAAAGCCGAAAAATAAGAATTTTACTAGAAAAAAATAAAATGAAAGCCTTCCGGATTGGGAGGCTTATTTTTTCTTTAATATCCAGATATCCTGTTCGGGTTTTCCATTATTATTGATAAAAGAATCTGTATGTTCCAGAATTTCGTAGTCGGAGAACAGCTTTTTCACAAAATTTTCAGGATGAAAAGCCGAATATGTTCTATGTCCTTCTTTTACATTTCCTCTGACAACCAAATTTCCATTTTCAAAATCCCTGATTTCATTGTCTGTAAGAATAGTTTTAAACAGATTTCCTTGCAACGACAAGAGAAGAATACCATCTTTTTTCAGCACTCTGGTCAATTCATTTTTCCATTCGTAGTGCAGCTGTTCGGAAAGATCGGTGAAAATTGAAATTCCGTAAATAAAATCAAAAAAACTGTCTTCATAAGGCAGATCTGCTTGTAAGCCATTTAAATTGAAATCAACATCTGCAATATTTTTTTTGTTCCATTCTATTGAATTTTGGTTGTAATCTGTCCCGTAAACAGATCCATTCGGTACGATTCCCGGAATATGTCTTACCACCCTTGCAGGCCCACATCCCCAATCCAAAACTTTAACATTTTCTGCCGAATTGTATTTTCTAAAGCTTTTAATAAACCTTTCTGCAGCAGCCTTACCACTTTTGTAATAGCTTTCGTAGCTGATGTTAAAAGACTCATACATCAAATAATCGGGAGGGAACACAAATTCTTTATGACTTGACTGAAAGGACTTGTTTTTAGCCTGATTCTTATATTTTTGAATATAAAATCTTAATTTATCCGCTAAAAATAATAGCCTGGTTTGTCTTAAAATTTTGGAAATTGTCGCTTTCATCATTTATTATTAAACATATTTTTGGCATTCTCAGTTGTAATCCTATCAATTTCCGAAAAATCTTTACCATAAATATTCACCAGCTTTCCGGCAACCAGATCAAGATACGAGCTTTCATTCCGCTTTCCGCGGTGTGGAACCGGAGCCAGATAAGGAGAATCAGTTTCCAGGACGATTTTTTCAAGAGGAATTTCATGCAGAAACTGATCGATTTTACCGTTTTTGAAGGTCACTACCCCACCAATTCCTAAGATAAAATTGAGATCAATCGCATGTTTTGCCTGTTCCAGATTTCCTGAAAAACAGTGGAAAATCCCGCGAAGCTTCGGATGTTTTTTCCTTTCCAATACTTCAAAAGTTTCATCAAAACTTTCCCTTGTATGAATAACGATCGGTAAATCTTTCTCAATCGCCCAATCAATCTGCTGTTCGAAAGCTTTTACCTGAATATCTAAAGTCGTTTTATCCCAATACAAATCAATTCCGATTTCTCCGATGGCCGGAAAAGCTCTTTGATCGAGGTAATCTTTTACGATTTCCAATTCTTTTTCCCATGTTTCAGGCTTTACATAACAAGGGTGAAGGCCCATCATCGAGAAAATCTGATTCGGATATTCGGCTTCCAGCTGCAGCATTTTTTCGTGCGATTCTGAGTCGATGGCAGGCAGATAAAATTCTGTAATTCCCTTATCTACCGCTCTTTGAATCATTTCTTTTCTGTCTTCATCAAATTCTTCTGCGTATAAATGTGTATGTGTATCGATCATTTCAGTTTCGAGTTTCGAGTTATGTATTTCGAGTTAAAAATTTATACTCATAATTCATAACTATTAAATATTTTATGTTTTACTTTTTGTCGCTGAGCTTCAATTCTTTGGTTTAATTTTTCCTTAAACTCAATATACTTAGGATCTTTTTCGTCGTCGGATCTGTGAGCCAAAGCTTTATTAATTTTAAAATTTTCTTTAATAAAATCTTTTGTTTCCTCAGAAAAGTAAGCATTTCCAAATGTATCAAAAATATAATTAACCGCCTGATTATTAGGATGAATCATATCTTCTTTATAAAAACGGTAATCCCGCAGATCATCCATCAAAATCTCATAAACCGGAAGGTAATGACAGTTTTCAAATTGTGAAATAATGTCATGAACCGCCGTGATTAATTTTGACTTACTTAATTGATTTTCAACCATTCCATCCTTTGTATGACGAACCGGTGAAACCGTAAACAAGATCTGTACATCGTCTTTACAGATATCTTTTAAGTTTAGAATCGTATCATAGATAGAATCCGTAAGTTCCTGTTGCGATAACAATCTCTTCTCAAAAAATTTCTGTGGAATTTTATGACAGTTAGCGACCAGCTTTTGTTTGGGAATAAATTCATAAATAAATGAAGTTCCGTACGTTACAATCACCCAGTTGGCATCCTGAAGAAAATGATTTCCCTCCACAATATTAGCATTAATTTTATTTAATGTCTGATGAATGTATCGTGTATCAAAACTTGTGTGGTGATCCAGCGAAATGTATTCATCACTAAAAGCAATCAGATCTTCTTCTTTATAAAACTCGGAATCATGAAGCTTTTTAATGGAATTATTAATCGAAAAAGGATTAAAAATTGTTCCAAAAGGATTATTCACCGTCTGCAGCTGCCCTTGTTGAAACAGATCCGACATCTCAGAGGCGAAGCACGAACCTATTGAAAATATTTTATCTTCAACTTCAATTTTCTTCTTCGATTCTTTAATCTCAACTTCCGTCCTGAATTTCACGTTTTTAGCTTTCTCTTCTCAATAAATAATTTGCCAGTTCTGCGAATGGTTTTTTCTTTTCTTCCGGAATATCAATTTTTTGAAGGTAGCTTTGGCCGATTTCGTTGTGTTTTTCAATTAATCTCAACGCTTTTTCGTCCACTTTTGTTCTTCTGAAAATCTTTTCTACGCCGTAAACCTTATCGATATTGTCTGTTTTTTTAGAATACCAGTAATCAAGCTCTTTTCTTTCCTCTTCCGTGGCGTGTTCTCTGGCCATAAGATAAAGAACCGTCTTTTTATTTTCGTAAATATCACCGGCATGTTTCTTCCCAAATTGTGCCTGATCTCCGAAGACATCAAGATAATCATCCATAATCTGGAAGGCAATTCCGATATGTTTTCCGAAGTTGAAAATGGCTTTTGCGTCCTTGAAATTCGCCTTTGCAATTAATGCTCCGATTTCGAATGAAGATGCACTTAAAACCCCTGTTTTATAGGTAATCATTCTGATATAATCATCAAAAGTTACATCTTCCTGAGTTTCAAAATTGATGTCATACTGCTGACCTTCACATAAAAGCAGACCTGTATGCGTGAAAATCCTGATACACGCCTTGAAAATTTCAGGCTCCAGATCTTCGAAAAATTTGTAGGCTTTCAACATCAGTCCGTCTCCTGAAAGAATTCCTACGTTGATTCCGTGTAAAGTGTGAATTGTAGGCTTATTTCTTCTCAAAGGAGCTTCATCCATAATATCGTCGTGGATGAGGGTGAAGTTATGGAAAAATTCGATTGCCAGAGCAGGTTTAATGGCCTCTTTCAAATCGCCGCCGAATAAATCGCAAGCCATCAAAACCATGATCGGACGAAGACGTTTTCCTCCATGAGAAATAATGTAGTTCATCGGCTCGTATAACTCTGCCGGCTTGTCTTTGAAAGTATATTTGCCAATGGCATCAGCAACAATCTGTTGGTATCTGTCTAAAAATTCCATAAGTTCTAATAGTTTGAACAAAAATACAATTTTTCAGGGCTTTATAAAACAAAAAACTTTGCCCAATTGAGCAAAGTTTATTTTCAAATTATTTTAGTCGAGATAATTATTTACGCGTTTGGCATTGCTGTTAATCCTGGCAATATCGACAGGTTTTAAAGTAATTCCAGTTTGATTGGAAAGCACACCTGCAGCATTATCTATACTATTTTGTCTTGCTTTATAAAACGTGGAGTATTTTGTCGCGAATACATCTTTCATTAAGGTCATTGGTTTTACAACTTTTTTAAAGCTTATCATGGTAAAATGAATATTATCATTCGGATCATAAACTTCAAGCACCAATCCAGGTAACCCTTTAAAAACATAAGGACCATCCGGAATAGGAATCGATTCTGTAAACCATGCAATATAATGTCTGCCTTTATATTTTCCTGTAGCTTTTTTGCAGAGATATGACTCGATCATTTTTGTTTCACTTCCTACTTTCCATTGTATAGGATCTTCCAAAGGAAATGAAAATTTGTTTCTCATCAATTCTTTGTAAATGGTTTGTTTTCCATTGTCAGAGAAAACTTCCGATTTGAAATAAGTTCTTGGAACATTTCTCATGTCCACCACAACTTTCCCATTTATTGCATTTTCAACACTTTTTTTTCCTATTGACATTGCAATAGAATCGCTGATTGCCTTTTGTGTACTTCTGAATAAGGATTTTTGATCTTTGATTAATAAAGACAAATTTTCTTCTACTGCATTATTTTTTGATAAAGTATCATCAAAACTTTTAATTCTATAGATGGCCTCATACTGTGATTTTAAAGTATTCGATTGAGAATAAAGAATATTGTTTACTACTAAAAAAAGCAGAGTTCCTAACTTAATTTTCATGGTTTAATAATCAATATTAACTAAGCATTAAACTTAATTTTCAACAATATAGTATCCTTAAAACAAAAAAAACTTTGCCCAATTGAGCAAAGTTTTATATACTATTTTAAATTTCTGTTTACGTTAAAAATGTTACCAAAAGATAAGTCACTCCTGCAACAATTGCTGAAATCGGAATCGTAAGAACCCAAGCCCAAAGTAAGCTTACGGTGATTCCCCATCTTACGGCAGAGATTCTTTTCGTCAAACCAACCCCGATGATAGAACCTGTAATCGTATGTGTTGTAGAAACAGGAATACCAAAGTGATCTGTAATGAATAGAGTAATTGCTCCTGCAGTTTCGGCGCTTACCCCTTCCAGTGAAGTTACTTTCGTGATTTTAGTACCCATTGTTTTGATGATTTTCCAACCACCACTCATGGTTCCCAAACCAATCGCTAAAAACGATACCAAAGGAACCCAAAGATAATGTTCTGCGAAATAATCGAAGCGTCCTGCAGCAGGAATATCCAGATAAATCGGGTCGTGAAGCATTTCAACGTGATAATAAATTAATGCTGCACCGATGATCCCCATTACTTTCTGAGCATCATTCAGACCGTGTCCTAAACTGAACAACGCTGAAGAAACCAGCTGCAATCTTTTGAAAGACTTGTCTGCTTTATGCGGGTTTGATTTTTTATATAGGTGAACAATAATTAATGTAATAATGATCGAAATAATCATCCCTATGATCGGAGCCAGGAAAATGAATAAGAAAATAGGAATTACTTTTTCAAATTTCACAACGCTCTGATGCGTCACCTGATTGAATGCTTCCTTGCAAGTATCCCAGAACCCTAAAGCTGGCTGAGCCGCAGCTACATCGTGATAATCCATCATGAAAGCATGCATAAGAGCCGCTCCCAAAAAACCTCCGATCAACGTGTGGGAAGACGAAGAAGGAATACCAAACCACCATGTTAAAAGATTCCATAAAATGGCAGCGACAAGCCCGGAGAATATTACTTCAAGGGTGATAAAATTTTCATTCACTGTCTTGGCAATCGTGTTACCAATTTTAAATTCTCCAATCACATAAGCCGCTAAAAAGAAAGCCGCGAAGTTCCAAAGTGCTGCCCAAAGTACAGCCTGGAATGGAGTTAAAACTTTTGTAGAAACTATAGTCGCAATTGAGTTGGCTGCATCATGAAAACCATTGATATAGTCGAAGATCAGCGCCAGTGCAATAATAACTATAAGTAAAACCGGAAATTCCATTGTTAATTATAATTATTAATTAAGCGTATTTAATCATGATGTTCTCAATCGTGTTGGCAACATCCTCTGCTTTGTCAGTTACTACTTCAAGATAATTAAGTACAGATGAAACTTTGATGATATTGATAGCGTCGTTGGTTTCGAATAATTCTACCATTGAGTTCGAAAGCAAATCGTCGGCAATATTTTCAATAGAATTTACTTTAATACAAGCTTCTTTTACCTGCTCCATGTTTTTGAAACCTTTCAGGTTTTTCATGGCATTCTGAATTTCAAGACATGCCTTGTGAATCAGTAATGAGAAATCCGAATAAGCCTTCATTTCAGGCGATTTGTATAAGAAAATGTATTTTGTAGAAGCGTAGATATAATCTGCGATATCGTCTAATCCTGTTGCTAACGTGTGGATATCTTCTCTGTCGAAAGGAGTAATGAAGTTTTTCCCCAGTTCTACGAAGATCTCGTGTGTTAATTCATCATTTTTGTGTTCGTAATCGCTCATCTTTTTCAACATAGAATCGTCGTTTAGATCGAAATCTTTGATTCCGTGGTTGAACTCCTCAGACATTGCTACAAGGTTTTCTGTTACTTTCTCGAACAGTACAAAGAAGATTTTATCTTTCGGTTGAAAAGCGTGGAAAATATTACCAATTCCCATTTTTAAGTTTTTATAATTCGTGTGCAAATTTCCTAAAAAAGGATCTTACCTGAAAACATACAACATTAATTTTTGTTAACATTGCCTTAACAGCTGATTATCAAACAAAAAAACCGACTTTTCAGCCGGTTGATTTTATAAGTATAAGAGTTTTAGTTTGCCACTTCGGCTCTCATTTCCTTTCCTTTGAATTTCATCGATCCAATATTACTTAAAACATTGTCTTTGAAAGATTTTTCAACTTCGAAGAAAGAGAATTTCTCTAAGATCTCGATATCTCCGATTTCGGCTCTTTTTTTGCCTTTTCCGGATGTTGCTTTATTGATAATATCTAAAACATCAAGCTTTTTCAATTGATCTTTTTTACCAAGGTTGAAGAAAAATCTTACCATGTTTTCGTTTCTTCTTCTCGGTTTTGCACTACGGTCTCTGTCTCCTCCTCTCTCACGGTCGCGATCTCTTCCTCTGTCACGATCTCTTCTGTCTCTTCTCGGGTCATCATCTCTCGTGCTCAGTTTCTGCTCGATAAGATCATGTCTGTCTTTGTAGTACAGCGCAAGATCTTTCAATTGGAACTGAAGAAGTTTGTGAACCAATTCTTCTTTTGAGAAAGCTGACAAATCAGGAATTAAAGAATCATCAAATTCAAAGAAATCTTCGTGTACTTCGAAAAGACTTTCAAAAACACCGCCAACTTGAGCTTTAATAATTTCTTCTCCCGAAGGAATAATATTTTCAACAATATCAATTTTCGTTGAAAACTTGATTTGCTTTAATTTTCTGCTTTCTTCAGGCTTTATCAATGCCATTGAAATACCGTCTTTTCCTGCTCTACCCGTTCTACCACTTCTGTGAACGAATACTTCAGGATCATCAGGTAAAGAATAATGGATAACGTGAGTCAGAGAGTTTACATCAAGACCTCTCGCTGCAACGTCTGTTGCGACAAGAATATCGATATTCTTCAATCTGAACTTCTTCATTACCGTGTCTCTCTGCGCCTGAGAAAGGTCACCATGAAGGGCATCAGCGGCGTAACCGTTCTGCATCAGATAATCTGCCACCTCCTGAGTTTCCATTCTGGTTCTGCAGAAAATAATCGAATACTGATTCGGGTTTGCGTCGATCAATCGCTTAAGAGCTTCTTTTTTCTGACGGTATCCTACTACGTAATATTCGTGCTTAATATTCTTTTTAACCTCGTTGATAGAACCTACAGAAATTCTGTGCGGTTTTGTCAGATAGTTTTTAGAAATTCTTTCCACCTCTTTATTCATCGTAGCCGAGAACAAGAAAGTCTGTTTTGTTTCAGGAGTTTCACTCAGAATTGTTTCCAATTCGTCTTTGAAGCCCATTGAAAGCATCTCATCAGCTTCGTCTAATACCAGCCAGTGAATCGCTGAAAAATCTAAAGCTTTTCTGTTGATTAAATCAATCACTCTACCCGGAGTTCCCACGATGATCTGTGGTTTATCCTTCAAAGATCTCATTTGTTCCATAATACTGCTTCCACCATAAACTGCAGTAGTTTTGATGTCTTTCATGTATTTAGAATAATTTTTTATGTCTTTAGCAATCTGAAGACATAATTCTCGTGTCGGACAAAGCACCAATAATTGGATTTTGCGACTCGTATCGTCAATCATATCCAAAATCGGAAGCGAAAACGCTGCAGTTTTGCCTGTCCCAGTCTGCGCAAGTGCGATCAAGTCGCGAATATCTGAAAGAATAAAAGGGATAGTCTGTTTTTGGATTTCTGTCGGGCTTTCGTAGCCCAGTTCGCCAATTGCCTTAAGAATGTCAGGACTTAAATTGGTTTCCGTAAATAAATTCATTAAATATTTTAAAATTTTTGCAAAGATACAATTAATATTTGAATTACATTTAAAGTATTATTACGGAAACAATAATTTAACATTCAAAACATGCAATCCTTTTGTAATTTCCGCAGAAAAAACATATTTTTTTTATTTTTAATTTAATAATTGTCCTCATTTTTAAACTTTACTAAGTTTTCATTTCTGATTATGAGATTGGATTGAGTAAAAATTGGGTTGCATGAAACTTTTAATTATTTTTGAATTAAAATAAAAAAATATGCAGGCAATACTTTCTCCAAAAGTTTTCGAGTTTTTAAAGAAATTAACTAAAAATAATAACCGCGAGTGGTTTACAGAAAATAAAAATCTTTATACGGAATCTCAGGAAAATATAGTTTCGTTCCTTGAAGACCTGATCAGAGAAATGTCTGAATTTGATGAAGAACTGGGAAAAATAGACGCTAAAAAATCACTGTTCAGAATCTATCGTGACACAAGATTCTCGAAGGATAAAATTCCTTATAAAACCAATTTTGGCGCGTCTTTGGGAATGGGAAAAGGCAGCCAGAAAGGCGGATATTACCTTCATCTGGAACCCGGAAAATCTTTCATCGCCGGAGGAATCTATATGCCGGAATCTTCCGTCTTAAAAGAAATAAGAAAGGAAATTTCGTTGTATGGAGAAGAATTTCTTGCTATTCTAAACAATAAAGATTTCAAAAAACATTTTCCCGAGCTGGATCAGGATGACAAACTGAAAAAAGTTCCGATGGGTTTTGAAAAAGAAGATCCGATGGGTGAATATCTTAAACTGAAGAATTTCATTGTGGTGTATTCGCTAAAAGACGAGGAAGTTTTAGACAAAAATGCCGTAAAAAACCTGGCAAAAGTTTTCAAGCTGATGAAGCCTTTGAATGATTTTTTGAATGCTCCTTTTTTGTAAGGGAAATCAATAATTAACTTTAAAAATATAATCCTGGAAAGATCTCGACATTCAAATTAAATTGAGTTTAGATCTTTTCAGGATGACAAACTTTGTGGATTCAAACCTAACAGGTTTTGATTCGCAGAACTTTATCCCTAGCCCCGATAGGAACGACATCCTTTTTGGTTCGGGCGGAGCGAAGCGGAGCCCGTAACCAAAAAGATACAGTGGATAGCGGGAAATAGCTCCTAAAAATAAAATGAGCGCAAAAGATTAAATTAATTTAACAACTGATAATCAATCGATTACAAATTAAAAATTTTAACATTAGTTTAACATTTTTGCTTATATTTGCTGTTCGTCAAAAAGCTAACAATGTCCTTATACCGAAGAATTGCAGAAACACTACAATATATCAGTCCGAGTTTTTATAAAAAGAGATATTTTAAGAAATTAAACAACCTTAATAAAGACAACTTTTCGGCTAAAAATGTAGAACCGGAATTGGTCTGGATCAAAGAATATCTGCCTAAAAATGCTGTGATTCTGGATATTGGCGCCAACGTGGGAACGTTTTTATACCAGTTGGAAAACAAGCTGAATCATGAGCACATCTACGGTTTTGAACCCAACCAAAAGCTTTACAGACGACTAAAAAGATTATTTCCAAAAATGAGAATTCTTCCGCTGGCGTTGTCTGACGAGAATACCACTGCGGAATTCAAAGTTCCCGTGATCAACGGAAAAATAATTGCATCGCGAGGAACGCTGAACACGTCCTACAAAGAAAAAGGCGAAGAAATGAGCCATACCGAAAAGGTAAAAGTAATAAAACTCGACGACTGGGCTGCGATAGAACATTTCAAAAGACTGGATTTCATTAAGATAGACGTCGAAGGCAACGAGATGAAAACGTTGTTCGGAGCCAGAAAAGTCATCGAACAATTTGCCCCGACTTTAATGGTCGAAATGGAACAGAGACACCACGAAACCCCGATCTGGAACGAAATTTCGGAAGTGGAATCCTGGGGTTATGAAGCAAAATACCTCAACAGAAACACTTTTGAACTAGAGAAAATAACGGAAGAAATTCTTCTAAAAAACATAAATGACGAAAAAAATAAGCAAGAATACATCAACAATATAATTTTTATCCCTAAAAACCATTAAAACGCCATGAGTGTAGTAGCAAGACAAGGATTCAAATACTCCATTATTGGTTATGTGGGTTTTTTGTTGGGTACCATTTCCGCGATTTTCATTTTCCCGAACGATTTTGAATTTTACGGAAAACTGCGCTACATCCTTCCCAGCGCGGAATTTTTGGTTCCGTTTGTGGTGATGGGAATTTCGTATTCTAATGTGAAATTTTTTCATACTGTGGAGAAAGACGGCAAAGAACAGAATATGCTTTCTTTATCATTGCTTGTGATTTTTGTTAACTTTCTCATTTTTTTGTTAATATTTTTTCTTCTCCCTTATTTTTATCCAAAATTCAGGTATTCAGAGGCATGGAAGGCCAAAGAAATCATTTTACCGATGGTTCTGATTCTTTCATTCTGTGCCATTTTCAATAAATATACTTCCAATTACAAAAGAATAGTTGTCTCTAATATTTTTGACAATCTTTTCCCTAAAATAGCTAATCTTGGGGCTTTTTGCCTGTTTTTCTATTTTGCTTTGTCTCAAAATATTGCCTTTGCATTTTTCTTCGGAATGTTTGCGTTGATGCTTTTCGGATACATTTATTATACCAATACCCTGAAAAAAATAAACCTGGATTTCAGTACAGATTACTTCAAGAAAGATGGCTTCTGGAAGGAGTTTTTTAATTACAGCTTTTTCGGTTTTTTAGGAACTTTTGGAAATTATCTGGCGATCAACAGTTTGATGATCGGGGAATTTATGGGAATGGAGGAAAATGGGATTTATGCTGTTTTATATGCTTTGATTTCTTTAATTTCTATCCCGCAGCTTGGTTTATTCAATGTTTCAGCTCCGATTATCAGTAAAAATCTTGCAGACGGAGACATGGAAGGACTTGATAAATTTCATAAAAAAACATCTTTAACTTTATATTTTCTAGGTGCCGTTTTGTTTTCGTGCATTATGGTAGGATTTCCTTTTTTGACGCAATTTATGCCTAAAAACGGCGTGATGCTGAGAGAATATGAGCCGGTGGTGTGGATTTGGGGATCGGCGGTTTTGGTAGATTTGGCAACGGGATTCAACGGGAATATTATTTCTCTGTCAAAATATTACAAGTTCAATATTGTGGTGATGCTTTTGCTGGCCGGATTAACCATCAGCCTGAATCTTTATTTCATCAAAAATACAGATCTGAAATTGATCGGAATCGCTTTGTCTACGGCGATTTCTTTAACAACTTATAACGTCATTAAAATCATTTTCAATTACGTTATGTTCAAAGTTTCGCCATTAACTATTGAGATGATTTTTGTATCTATTATCTGTACTCTGGCGATTACGGTGGCCATTGTTCTGCCTAATTTCACCAATAATTTCATCAATTTGATTTACAAGCCAGCCGTTGTATTGCTGTTGATTTTTATCGGGAATTATTTCACCAAAGTCTTTCCTATCGAGGATTATCTGAACAAGAATTTTATTAAAAGTATTCTTAAATTTAAATAGAAATCAGGCTGTTTAAAACCTTTTCTAAATTTTCACGAACTGTATTTTTATTGTATTTCAGCTGAAAATCAAAATCTTTGTTTTTAAGCTCTTGAAATTGCTTTAAAATATCTTGCTTTTCGGGAATAATGAAATCTAATTGACAGGGATAATTTTCAGGGAAAACGGCTAATTTTCCGTATTTGATAGCATCCCCTAAATTTCCGGTCATTTTTGATTTTCCATAAATTTCTTTTTGGCTAAAAAACTCAGTTTCAGGTTGGATCGGACACCACAAAACATTAGCTTTACGCATCCAGAAGTCAAAATCTTTTTGTGAAACTCTTTCGGAAAAATACGTAACATCCACATTTGAAGGTAATTGTATAGCTATTTTTTCAAGTTTTTTCAATTCATGATCTTTTGCCTTGCCTAAGAATATGAACTCATACTTTTCGTCGGTTTTAAGGTTTTGTATCATATTAAAAATATGATCATAATCCCTTCTTTTCTGAGAAACCCCACCCGGAATTACCACAACAAAATTCTGATTTTCAGATCTTTCAAAATTTTGAGTATAAAAAATCGGTAAAAATTTGAATCTTTCTGAAGATAATGCTTCATCCAAAACCAAAACATTTTTTGTTTCCTGATAAATCTTTGATGCGTTGAAAAGTCCTTCTTTCCACCATAATTTTAGCCGGTAAATGATATCTGCTTTAAAAATATTTTTAACCAACCTCAACCCTGATGTACGGGTAAAATTAAGATTATGAACAATAACTGCAGTATTGTATTTTTGTGTAATAACCTGAAAAGTATTGAAATAACGATGAAGAGTTCCGATAATCACCAAATCGTAAGCCTTATTTTTCAGCTGATCCAGAATCATCGAACTGTCCGACAGAAAAATATTCTCCCCGTCATTCACCTGATTTCTGATCTTTTCCGAAAGATAAAAATCAACAAAAAACTTCTGCGAATCCTGCATGATATCCATGAAAGACTGGGCAATCTCGGCGTGAGTGTCGATTTCTATGTAGGCTATTTTTTTCAAATTTTTAAGTTTTGGCTAAAGCCGAATTATTGATCTGTTTTTTTTAAACTAAAGCCTGTTCCTATTGAATATTTAAAGCAAAAATAAGTATTATCACATCTTCAACCATTTCTTTTTCAGCATATTCCAACGTTGGTTGTTTATTACTTCCTGCTCTTCTTTTGAGATTTTTAATTCTAATTTTTGAGATCGGCAGTTTTCGTACGATGTAATGATTGTAAAGAAAAACGAAACAGATTTGCTCTTCATGGCTTCTTTGGAAGCAGCGATGTAGGCCAGAAAACGGTTTAATCCCAAAAAATAAAAATATTTCCCATAATATTCTGCCGGTCTTATCGTATAATCTGCGCCTTTTACCTTGATTAATTTTACGTGCAATTCAGGGAGAACAACTTCCTTCCAACCCAGATTTTCAAGCAGAATAGAATCAATATTATCCCAGCCTAATGTTTCCCGTAACCCTCCCATTTGGAGAAAACTTTCCTTTCTATACGCTTTCATCGGGCCCCGGACATGGTGTTTATTAGAGTTTCCTTCGTATACCCAATCTCCATTTTTTTCAATATATAATAGTCCGCCAACCAAACCGTAATTTGAATTGCTTTTAAAAGACTTTTCAAGAATTTCAAGGTAATTTTCGGGTAGAATGATATCTGCATCAAATTTACAAATGATTTCAAACTCATCCATATTCTGCGTATTCAAGCCGTTTTTGAAAGCATTAACAACTTTTGAGCCCGGCTGATGTGCAGATTTTTCAAGATTAATGGTTTCAAAACGCGTATCGTTATCAATATATTTCTTAATAACTTCTGCTGTTTTGTCCGTAGACCCGTCGTTGACAACCACTATTTTAAAATCCTTAAAACTTTGCTGTTGTAAAGAATTGAGAGTAAACGGAAGATTATTTTCCTCGTTATGCGCAGGAATGATGATTAAAAACCTCAAGTTTGAATTATATTAATTAAAATAATCAAGCGATAAACAATAAATACAAAATTATCAATTATCGTTTACCGCTCATCATTTATCTTATTTGTTTGCGGTTTCAGCATGTTTTTAGGATCAAGGATTTCATCTAGTTTTTCCTGAGAAAGAATGCCTTTTTCCAATACCAGATTATACACGCTTTTCCCTGTTTCCAGCGCTTCTTTTGCAATCTGAGTCGATTGTTTGTAGCCGATGTATGGGTTGAGTGCCGTTACAATTCCGATGCTGTGTTTTACCATATTTAAACAAACATCTTTGTTCGCCGTGATTCCTTTAATACATTTTTCGCGAAGCGTATCCAAAGCATTTCCAAGGAAATGAATATTTTCCATGATAGCGTGGGAAAGTACCGGCTCCATTACATTTAACTGTAACTGCCCCGCTTCTGCTGCGAACGTCACCGTAAGATCGTTTCCGAAAACTTTAAAACAAACCTGATTAACCACTTCCGGAATTACAGGATTTACTTTTCCGGGCATAATAGATGATCCCGGCTGCATCGGAGGTAAATTGATTTCGGAAAGTCCCGCTCTCGGCCCTGAAGACAATAATCTTAAATCATTGCAAATTTTCGACAATTTCACGGCAAGGCGCTTCATTGCTGAAGAATAAATGACATAAGACCCTGTATCCGGCGTGGCTTCTACCAAATCCGGTGCGGAAATAACAGGAAAGCCTGTTAATTGTGCCAAATTTTTCGCACAAAGCGTCGCATAGCCCACCGGTGCGTTGATTCCGGTTCCGATTGCTGTTGCGCCCATGTTGACTTCCACAAAAAGATTAGCGTTGTTATTTAATTTAGAAATATCTTCTTCCAACGTTGCTGCAAAGGCTTCAAATTCCTGCCCCAACGTCATCGGAACAGCGTCCTGAAGCTGCGTTCTTCCCATTTTGATCACATCCTGAAACTCCTTCCCTTTCTCCCGGAAAGCATCAACAATTTTTTCCAATTTTTCAACCAATGAGGTATTCATCTGAAGAAGCCCCATTTTAATGGCCGTTGGATAAGCATCGTTTGTAGATTGTGAAAGATTAATATGATCATTTGGCGAACAAAATTCGTATTCCCCTTTATTTTTACCTAATTTTTCTAAAACTCTGTTGGCAATTACCTCATTCGCATTCATATTGATCGAAGTTCCTGCCCCTCCCTGAATCATGTCTACGGGAAACTGCTCGTGAAGCTGTCCGGCGATAATTTCGTCGCAAACTTCTGCAATTTTAAAATATAGATTTTCATCAAGCAGTCCCAGTTCATAATTTGTTTTTGCTGCTGCTTTTTTCACGAAAGCCAACCCTTTGATGAATTCAGGATAAGAAGATAAAAGCTGTCCGGAAATTTTAAAATTGTTGATCGCTCTTTGCGTCTGTACTCCATAATAAGCATTCATCGGAACATCCAATTCGCCCAATAAATCGCTCTCTTTTCTGAAATTTTCCATAATTTACGTTATAAATTAATGTAACAATTTAACCATGTACCAATTTAACAATAAAATTATATATTGCTACACTGCTAGATTTTTATATTGTTACATTCTACTTCACCGGATATTTTTGTATTAAAGCCTGTAATATTGAGAATGTCTCAGCATCCATAATTCCGTCGTAATTCTGCGGACGGAAGTGATACTGGAAGGCTTCTATCGTTTTCTTTGTAGAATCATCCCATTTCCCGCTCAGGTCCAGGGCATAACCGAATTTCTGCAGTTGAGTCTGGACATTGAAAATAAATGAAGGATCGTTGTATTTCAACTGAAAATCGGTAGAAGTTGCCAAATCATAAAAACTTTGTTTAACCGCTTCATCATACCACATCCCAATCTGGTATTCATCGTATAATTTCTTCCATGGAAACATTGGTCCAGGATCCTGTTTTCTTGTAGGAGCAATGTCTGAGTGCGCCAAAACATTCGTCGGCGGAATCTGATATCTTGTAATAATATCTTTTGCCAAAGCTGCTACTTTTTTCACCTGAGCATCATTGAAAGGAACAAAAACCCTTTTCCCTATGGAGTCTGCGGTATAGCCCATATTTACAATTTCAATTCCGATAGATGTGTCGTTAAGATTTTTATCGGCTCTCCAGGCGCTCACTCCGGCGTGGTAAGAACGTTTGTTTTCATCAACCAGCTGATAGATTTCATTATCCCCAGTGTTGTTTACCAGATAGTGCGCGCTTACCGCCTGCTGCGTAAGAACAGTGATGGATTTATCATCCGGAAGCGCCGTATAATGCAAAATCAGATATTTTTGTCTGAAATTCTGCGCAATAGCAGGAAAATACGTTTTCACTACCTTGTATCCGGCCGGTTTTGCAGAAACGATAGAACCATAACTTACCGTATTGTCATTTTTTGTAGGATCTGCAATATTGGTGGTAAAAAATTCTACGCCGTGATCGTTGGTAATTTGTGGTTTTGGCTTCTCTGTAGTTGTTGTTTTCACTGCAGTTTTTGGCTTCACCACAGGGGTTCTCGGGATATATTGTCTTTTTTTAGAATTTTGCTGTGATGTACACGAAAAAACCAAAGCACTTAATCCGATGATATATAATGTTTTACGCATTTGCCTATTTTTTTAATCATTTATTAGCTCAAAAATACACAAATTTTTCTTGAAAAATATTTGGTAAATAAAGAAATCTGTTCTATATTTGCACTCGCAATAAAGGAACAACGATCATTAAAAAACGAAGATAAACAGGAGGGTTGCCGGAGTGGTTAACGGAGCAGTTTGCTAAACTGTCGACGCGAAAGTGTCGCAAGGGTTCGAATCCCTTACCCTCCGCTTTCTTATATATCTTTTTCGGGGCGTAGCGTAGTCCGGTCATCGCGCCTGGTTTGGGACCAGGAGGTCGCAGGTTCGAATCCTGCCGCCCCGACTTTAAAGCTTTTTATTTTTATAATAACTAAGCGAGAATCAAAACTTTTTTAGGGTGCGTAGCTCAGCTGGATAGAGCATCTGCCTTCTAAGCAGACGGTCAAAGGTTCGAATCCTTTCGCGCTCACTTAATGACACCATTATGACAATTTAGGCCAAATGGTGTCATTTTATTTATAAATACTTGTAATTCAGCCTATTTAAAGTATTTTTCACTCTTTTACCTTGTTTTCTAAAGCAAAAATTTTTTCCTAAAAACCCAATATTTTATCTTTTTTAGACGATTTTTCGATTAAAGCTCCTTATTATTGCCACGAATTAAATAGTTCACAAACTCTTGCGATACATCCACATACCGTTCTTTTACATGATTAAACCTTCTTGCACCATTCCTTCTTCTGCGAATCGGAAATATTCTGTAACCAATATTCCATCTTTGAAGTGAGTAATAATACTTCGATGCCCTTCTCTCCCCCAGTGAATTCCCCAATCACGATTTTTCATATATGTATTGAGATAATCAGGTTTAACCAATAAACTATAAATACCTGACTTCACACTCTCACCTTCCCATTATGTCGTATACAACATAATGGGAATAATGTTGGCAATTTAGTTTATGTTGACTAATACCTGAAAATATTCTTGAAGGTCATTTAAATAATTTCATCACAACATTTTTATCCATTTGCATATTTTTTGCTTTTAGTATGTGAGGGTATCTGCAAAAAAGTTTAGGTCATGTTTAATTATATATAAGGATTCTTGCACCATAAAAATCCATCAGGAAGCACCTTTATATTGGGAAAGGATTAATTTTTTCAAACCTCTATTAGATAAGTAATACACAGCAAAGTCGTTGCAGACTGTGGAGAATCCATAAACATTCATGACATTAATCATCCGTATTATCCATTTATGGATTATAGTCTGAAACTCTAATAATATGCATATTCAGTAGTCCCGTATTTCCAATTGCTAATTCTTCTGTTGAGATCCAATAACCACTGGTATTTATTTCAGGTACAAATTCTACTACATTATCCTGTTTTACAATGATATTACCTACTGCAATTCCACTTAATCTGAACAGACCCGAACCTTGTCTAACCCCATTATAATCAACATTATGAGTGATATTGGTTGTATAAGCAGATGTAGGGGACGCTAAAAAATTCGGAATAAGCTGATAGGTAACCTGGCTTCCTAATCTATCCGTAAGCGCTGGATCGTTGGCTCCGTCTCCGGTAACATCTCTTTTATAAACAAAAGAGAACTGAAGGGTTACATTATAAATACCAGATTTCAGGAAACGGATCCCCCTGTTGTTGTCAGCTGTTCTCACAGCTATGTATGAAGTTGAATTAAATGGAATTTCAGTACCATTAACAAAACGAAGGCTTGATACTTGGCCGGAATTATAGTCGGTTGCACCACTTCCTCCGGAATAGGCAGAGATCGACATTGTCGAATTTCTATATGTTGTGGAAAATAAAGAGCTTGGGGAAATGACCTGATTTACATTGCGCCATTTGTCTTCAGCTGAATAATAATAGTACAGACCCGATTCTGTAATTAAGCTTGTTCTAGGTATGGGGGAGGTGGGAACAGATGTTGCAAATACAAACATCCCATTTTGTCCTGCTCCTACGGTCATTTGTTGTATTTCATCTCCGGTTAGTTTAGGAAATATTATTCCTTGGGCAGTAGTAGGTTTTGATGCTATATAGGCAACATCCAACGATCCTTGAGGAACTGCTGTGTTTATACCTATCTGTGCTGAAATTTCAGTTAAACCTATCACTAAAATTAACATGCTGATGACCTTTTTTTTCATATTCTAGTTATTATAATTGTTCTTAAAATTTGGTAAAAATGATACCAGTTACAGCAACGGCAAATGTTGCTGCGTGAGCAGTTGAAAGTCATTATTGAAAAATTAACAAGCTTCAAAAAAAATTATTCTTAAAAAAATAAATACCTTGCCCTCAATAAGATCAGACTCTTTTTAAGTTATATTACCATTATTGTTGCTCAGGCTTTGCATCTATTATATCTACGAGGAACAGTTCAATAAACACAAAACCTACAAGCAACAAGACAATAAATTTTTTTTCAACAAAGTTGTTTCAATCTATTCAAAAGTATTGATTAATAATTTTTTCTAAGAATTCAGCTTGTACGAAAATTACTACATATGCGTACTAAAACCACTACACACTTTGTCTAAAAAAATAAGACAAATTGTATTGGATCTTGACTCTAAGTTTTACAAATTTTAAAGAGATAACTCAAATTAATCTTGAAGAAGAAAATTTACAAGGGAATAATACCTATTATAATAAATAAAGAAATAGTAATAATTAGTTATGGCCTAACATTTAAATATTTTAATACACTGTTTTATTTATTGCTGAGATTATCACCATTCAACCATAAATATTATTACTATGATTATAAGTGAAGATCTATTAATAGCAAATGGAGCGATGCCCGAAAGCTATTTGGCTCATGAAGTAATTTTCAAGGAAGGAACTATGCCCGGTCTTACTTTCAGATTGTAAAAAGAACTGTTGCACTAAATAATTATTAGCGTCCAAATCTGGGAAAGGAGGTTTCTTCGGCTGTTGTGGGTGTAAATGAAATTTAACAGGTTCGTTTCATCAACTTCTATTTTTCTTTTGAGATATATAAATTTAAATTAGAGTAGATATTTTGCTTTGATTATTGTTTCAATCTGGTTCATTTTCTTTCATTTCAACATTATTGTAGAATATTAAGCACGATTTTTATTGTCCATTTTTTGTCTTATTCCATTTAAGAAAGTCATTACATTGCTTTCATTCAATCTATCAATTTACTGTTCGAATCAGGTTCACTAAGAGCTATAGCAGCGGTCTTTCTTTTAATCCTGATATTGGCTTGCTGAAGTAGCGCATCGGTCATTGTCAGATAGGCAGATGTAAAACGATGAAGAACCCATGGTTAGGGTTCTTCATCGTACACCAGCTTCTTCAAGTCGTGCAGAAAGTGATTCGAAAATTGTACCGACAGGGTCACAAAGAACTCATAACTTTTGTTGTGAGATTTTTGGTTTTATATTATTTCACTAATTGTTTTTAAAAATCTTTATTTAAATATATCTTCCTATTTATAGAATATATTTCCACTGGTTTTATATAAATAAATGATTAAAAGAGAAAAAATTTTATTCACTGTTAAGATAAGATAACTTAATGATTACTAACCTTGTAAAATTCAAGAAAAACAAACTTAAGAATTTTCAAAATAATTATTTGATGTTTTATTTTCATAATTAAAAAAAACTCTATATATTTGCACCCACAAAAAACAAGGTAATATACGTTGTTTAGATGACCTTAATCGGGGCGTAGCGTAGTCCGGTCATCGCGCCTGGTTTGGGACCAGGAGGTCGCAGGTTCGAATCCTGCCGCCCCGACTTATTAATCGAAAAAACTTTTAGGGTGCGTAGCTCAGCTGGATAGAGCATCTGCCTTCTAAGCAGACGGTCAAAGGTTCGAATCCTTTCGCGCTCACTTATTGAAAATCAAGTCTTTACAGTAATGTAGAGACTTTTTTATTTTGCTCAGGTCAGGTTTAGGGTCAGGTATTTTAGTTAACAGTAGTAAAAAGAATCTAAAATTATCTAATAAAAATTAAACTCTCCTACCCTTTCTACAAACACATCGAGCAAAATTTACTTTTATAAAAAATCTTTAAAATTCCAAAATTAGTTTTCTGCTACAAATCGTAGAAAAAGTCTGATTTGAAAAAGAGGGGTATTGCCCAAACTGAAACAAAGGGGAAGGGCTTGTTGCTCATATAGGTAGTTAAACTACATATAAAAAGCTGGTTCAATTGTTAAAATGAGTCTTCACATTCTGGATAAAACCAGAGTTCCAAACATATATTTTTAATAATAAATTTAAATCAAATTTTGATGTGACACGTTTTGTCGTTACCCTATCTTTGACTTAAAATGCAAGAATAGTAAAATAGTATTTAAACTTGTGGCATCATAAAATTTTTTGTTATTTTTGTGCAATAAATCACTATTAAATGAATCAAATAGATAAAAATTACTTTAAATTCATCCTGATAGCTTCAATACTATTACTTATTATTTCAATCATAATTGAATTAAATATTTTTGTAATAACATCACTTATTTTAACAACTATATTATCATCTATTTTAACTTTTAAAAAAAATTAAAAAATTTTATGAAAAATTTATTTAAACTACACGGAGGATTTTATTTACTTTTAATTGCATTATGTTTCACTGTTGTGCAGTCTTGTAGTACAGATGAAAATGAAAATAACAACTCAGGTAGTATTGGAAAAACTCAAACTACACAATCTAGTAAAATTGGAGGTAGAGTTTTTGATTTGACATTTAGCATAGTAGAAAAGGATAATGTTATAAATTATGCTAATAATATGTCTGAAGAAGAAAAATTAGAATTTATTAAAGAATCAGAAAACTCAGGCTATAAATTAACTGCTAATGATGAATTTGTAGTTAATAGATTTGCTGAATACTACGTTAAGGATGATTTTGATACAGCTATCAAAAAATTACAAGAAGATATTTTAACTCTTGACTTAGATGATGCTGAATTTGCAAGATATAATCAATTTGTTAATGTAATGATTATAATGGAGCAACATGAAGTTGAAAAATCCACAACTGGAAAAATAAATAAAAGAGCTATTGGCTGTGCTGTAGCAGTGGCTGCAAATGCTGTTTCCACATTAGGTCTTTATGCTTGTGCTGTCCCAACTCCTGCACTACCAGCGGGATGTGGTGTAGCAATTGCGGGTAAGCTATTAAGCTATGCAGGGATGTTACTTTGCTAAAAACATTAATAAAAAAAAATTAATTTAAATAAGTGAGTAACGGTTGTTTCTTTTGAAGCAACCGTTTTTTAATTATTGAAACGTTTATATCTCTAAAAAAACAGCTAAATCTGAATCTATTTTTCAATCTTAATAAATCACTGAAAACCAATATTTTAACATGTACAATAACATTAATTTCATGTGTTACTGCAATATTCTGTTGATGAATAATACTTTAATGTATTTTAAAATAAACCATCTGAAATCCACTTATTAATTTAAATTTTACATATAATGGATATTTCAAAAGAAAAAGCCGTCCTTAATTGAACGGCTGTAAAGTGTTTTTAGAATCGTAACCTATTTAATAAATCCAAAAAGGAAATTATAAGCTTGAATGAGGATTAATAGTTTATTATCGCTGTCCTGTATCAGGAACCCAGACTATGTCTCCGGATGGGAATAGTTTTAAAAGCCAGTAGTCACCTGATCCCGCTGCATGGTTCAGATCGGTGACATCGCCATTGTTAGATGATCCCGAATCACTTAATAAAAGGTAACTGTTTTCACTGGATAATGGTAAAAGATAGGCGCCTGTCGTACCTTCGTTACCGTTACCTCCGTAAAGTTTTTGCTGAACTAAGTTTAATGAAGAATCAAGGTTAAAAACCCAGCTGTCATTACCGCCGTGGGAAATTACGCCTGTCAATGTTCCTGTATTGGATGATGCAGATCCTCCTGAAACAATGTATCCTCCATCTGAAGTCTGGTAAATCGAAGAAGGTGTATCAGAGCCCGTTCCTCCAAATACTTTTTGTGTGATCAGATTTCCGGTTGCATCCACCTTCATGATCCAAAAATCATTACCTCCAAAACCTACTATTCCTGTTAAAGAGCCTGTGTTTGAGCCAGCAGTTCTGATGGCCAGAATATATCCGTCATCGGAAGTTTGACGAGTATCCAAAATATAAGGATTGGCAGCCGCAGAAACTCCGAAACGTTTTATCCAAATCCTGTTTCCTAAAGCATCTGTTTTCATGATAAACGGATTAGGTCCCGCAAAGACCGGCAATCCCGTAAAATCGCCAACGGCTCCTGAGCTGGTGGTACCTGTCACTAAGTAACCGCCGTCATTTGTAGCAATAATACCTCCAAAAGAATCTTCATCTGTTCCGCCATATCTTTTTTGCCAGTTTATGGTTCCGTCTGTATTTAGTTTTACCAGCCATGCATCAGTTCCGAAAGCTCCACCTGTATATTTTGGGATTCCTGTAAGATCACCGTCAACTGAATACGAAACACCAGCAATAATATATCCGCCATCTGAAGCTATCGCAACTTTACTGGGTTCATCATTTCCTGAGCCGCCAACTAACCTTTGCCATTGGATATTTCCGGAAGCGTCCAATTTAGCAGCTAACAAATCTGTCTGTCCTCCATGAAAGGTAGTCCCCGGAATATTGGTAGATCCGGATCTGGTTACAACGATGCATCCTCCGTCTGGTGTTGCGGTGATGCTGGTTCCTAATTCGATCCCATTTCCGCCGACAAGTCTCTGCCAAGCTATTTTTCCTGTTGTGTCCCATTTTATGACCCAGTTATCCCTGTTACCACCATTAACCCCTGTAACATCTCCTGAAGCGGATGATTGAGAATCTCCTACTCCAAAATATCCTCCGTCAGCAGCCAGAGACAGGGCATGAGTTCTCGGGCTATCTATGCTGGCTCCCCCGTACAGAAAGCTAAAAGGGATATCAATCATAGGAATATAAGGTGTGCCTGCAGCCTGACCTTTGGCGTGTGCTGCCATTGCTCCCAGTAAAAATACAGGAAGAATTTTTTTTATATAAGCATTCATTTTTTTAACTATTTAAATTAAAATTAAACAGCTGTTGCTATATAAACATAAATCACCGTGCCTATCACTACAAGAGTATACAGTGTGTGGGTATTGGCTACTGTTGTTCGGTTATTTATATATCTTACGGTAAATCCGGTTGCTGTAAAAGTAGAAGTTCCGGCTGTTGCACCCCGTACTGATAATGTGTAAGTACCGCCATCTTTTACGTTTTGAAGCGTAAATGCTCCAGGATTAGCCGTCGTGTAGGCTAAATTACTCCTGGAAAAATCGATCGTTGTTGCCGCTGCAGCATTATAAGATACAGCATTGGTAGAGCTTCCGTTGACTTCCAGTTTTGATACGGGAGCTGCCACAGATCCTATACCTACATTTCCGGTTCCGCTTACGATAAGATTATTTCCGGCGGTTGCAATATCAGTCGCCTGAGAAAGTGTACCGCCCAAGCGAACATCAGTTCCTACGGCATTTAGGCCATTACTCGCCGTTGTTAGCGGAAAGGCGCTAGATCTGAAGCCTGAAAGTTCCCATGCTGATACAGCTCCCGTTAAACCCGTACTGATCAATTCTACACTTTGACCTGCCGGTACCGTTATACCGGCACTTCCGTTGATGGTTTCCGGAGCCGCAGAGTTGATGGTAACGGTAAAGGCTGTGTTATTTTTAACCGTATACATTCTCCCTTTAAAATTTCCTACTCCTGCTATTGCTGTGGGTAAGGTAAAAACAGAATTTGTGGTTCCGGTATAGGCAATATAAAAGTCAGAACTTGTCATCGCATAGGTGGAAGCTGAAACTGTTTTGTACTGTGCTGCCAACGAACCGTTGATGTCTAATGTTGAACCCGGGTTGGCAGTATTAAGACCGATGTTACCAGATTGCGCGCTAACAATTCCGAAGAAGGGCAATGTAAGGGTGAGTAAGAATTTTCTCATAGTAAAATTTTTAAGAGTTTAGTTATTTAATTTAGATGTTGGTTATTAATTAATATTTCATATTTATTTTCTTAATTAAAATTAAATGTGAAATAGCGGGGTATAGTCTTATAAACCTTATTGTTATTGGAAATTTAAGATTAAGTACAAAACCATCCTGGGCGTAAGGAGAAACTCAGTGCATAAATAAGAAATAAATGTTCTTTTCATTATGAATTATCCGGGTTATTATTTATTAAGTGTATTGGTTAATTATAAAAAGATGAGCAAAACAATCTTGTTGATTTTTTTCTTCTTGAATCACCATATAAACTAAAAAATCTTTCAATCAAATATCTAATTTGAGAAAAAGAAATCTATAATAGCACGTGTGTAAAAGTATTGTTTAATTCCTTTTATATCGTAAAAATTTTGTACAAAAAAACGTACCACTTTGTAGAAAAAAAACTACAAAAATTTATCCGTAATTAAATATTTTAGATTAGGGAAGAAGCGAATATTTTGAAGATGTGTTGATGACAATTGGACAAAAAAATAAGCCTTCTAAAACAGAGGCTTAAATATTATACGTATAAGATTAATTGGATAATTAATATTTATAATTCAATTTAAATCAGAATATTACATCTTTTTATTCACTTAAAAGTTCCAACCATATTTTAATTAACAGCTTCTTTACCAAACTTTTTCAGGGTTATAAAATGCGAGCGCAAAGCAGATAAAAAGCTTTTATTTTCAATATAAGGCAAATTGAACTCCATCGCAGTCTTCTTAACGATGACGGAAATCTTCCCATAATGTATGTGACAGACTTTAGGAAACAGGTGATGCTCGATCTGCCTGTTCAACCCACCAAGGAAAAATGCTGCGAGCTTATTGTGCGTGGCAAAATTCGCTGTTGTATGCATCTGATGCTCTGCCCAGGCTTCTTCTATCTGCCCGGATTCGTTAGGCACCGGAAAATTAGTTCCTTCCACAACGTGAGCCAGCTGAAAGACCAGTCCCATCGTCAAACCTTCAGCAATATGTAAAAGCAGAAAGCCTATCAGAAACTGCCACCAGCTTACATCAAGGATTAATAAAGGCAATACAATAAACAGAAAATAATACAGTCCTTTATAGGCGAATAAATTGAAATACTCCAACTTAGGATGTTTGCTCTGATGTGCCCCAATTTTTTTCTGGAAAAACTTCACATAATCCTTACGAAACACCCATGACAGGGAAGCCAGGCTATAAAGCGGGAAAGCATACCAATGCTGGTATCGTTGAATACGATTTACATGGTCTTCTTCAGCAATTCGAATCAATCCCGGCGCTACCTCAATATCCTCATCATGTCCGGGGATATTGGTATAGGTATGGTGAACCACATTGTGGGTGATGCTCCAAACGTATGGATTGGCACCGATCAGATTAAAAACAAATCCGAACACTTTATTCACTTTTTTATTTCCAGAAAGCGAGCCGTGTATAGCATCGTGACAAACATTGAACCCTACAAAAGCACTAAACATGCCCAATAACGCCGCAAGTGGCAAAAGCATCCAGGTAGGCAACAGCCCTGAAATGATTATAAGATAAATTCCGGTGAACCCTGTAAGGAAAAATATGGTCTTGCCCCACATATGAGCATTGGCATGCTGACTTAACTGATGCTGACTGAAAAACTGATCTACTCTACTCCTGACGGTTGCATAAAAATGAGACCCGGAAACTGATGAAAATTTTACTTTTTGTGACATAATATCATGTTTGATCTACCTGACGCGAACAAACAGATATACTAAAATCGGTGTTGGAATAAGGGAGAATATTTAGGTTTCCGGCACATTACCGGAATGTATATCAATATAACGAATTAATTCTTAATTTATTACATTTTATATAATATGAAGCAAAAAATATGCCAGTGAACCAGTACACTGAAATATGAAAAATATAATAACAAGATTTTCAATGAATATTTCATGCTTTATATTTATTTCAAAATTACAACCGGAGAATAATTGGAGTTAAATTTTTCGGTTAATGAATGTAAGACTCTTTTTTTCGCAGGAACAACCTAGGCGAAGTTAACATTTTGTAGATCTTTTTATTAAAGGTAATTGCCCTCAAAATACATTTATCATTTTCATAGACAAAATAAAAACCACCATAAATATACAATGGTTTACAAATTTATCTTAAAAAAAATTATTTTAATTGGTAAGAATTTCCATTCCAAAGATAGGTCTTCGAGGCACTTTTTTTCTTTTCCTTATCATTTTCATCCTTTTCCATTTCTTCCATTTTAAAAATAAAAGCATTCGGAATTCCACCTTTGTCATTGGGGAAAATAAATTCTTCGGTATGATAATAGACGTCAGCATCACCGACATTCATCAATTGAGGAAGCGCGATCAGTTTTTTATCTTTAAACAAAACATATTGATCATACCCTGCAACACCACAAGCTTCTCCTGAAACCGCTGCTTTTAAAGTAAATTCAACATTTTTAAGCTTATGATTACTCTCGATTGTAAATGACCCGAAATTCAAACTTTCGCCTGAACCCGTATCAAAAGAAACCTCATCAATCAACTTATTCCCTTCAACAACTTTTATGCTTGCTACATTTTGCCTAACATTCTGGTTAAACTGTTTATCCTTTCGGTCAACCGTTTTTGTTAATCCGAAAAGAAAATCATAGCCGTTTTTATTCCTGTAGCCTATCGCAAGATTTCCGCCCCAAACATAACCTTCGGATGTTTTATCACCTTTTTGATAGGATATTTTGTACCAATTGGCACTTCTTTCACCCAATTGTAAAACTTTTTCCTCTTTTTTAAGAATAAGAATCTGCTGATTGGTCTGCAAAGAATCCTGAATCGTAGAATTGATGTTCGGTTCTTGTCTTACTCTCGTCCAATCTGTGAAAATTTTCTGAGCTTTATTTTCTTCAAAATTAAAAATGCCATTAGCATATACCTCTTCCTGAGCAGAAAAAATCTGAATTATTAATAAAAATACAATCGTGAATAAGGATTTCATAGTATTATTTCTCAAGCAATAAGCTTACCCATTCTTCGCGTTGAAGCTGTTTTTTCAGTTCAAGTCCGTTTTCTTTGCAAACTTCTAAAATATCGTCTACATCAAAGAAACACAATCCTGAAAGCAGTAATTTTCCGCCTTCATTCAACACAGAAACATAGGTTGGGATGTCTGAAATCAGGATATTTCGGTTGATATTCGCTAAAATAATATCGTAATTTTCTTTTCCTAAGTTTTCTGCAGTTCCCAATTCGATATCTAATTCAACACTATTCCTTGTAGCATTTTCTTTTGAATTTTCAACTGACCATTCGTCAATGTCGATCGCTTTTGTATCTCCGGCTCCGATTTGTTTTGCATAAATTGCCAAAACTGAAGTTCCGCAACCCATATCCAAAACTTTTTTACCGTTGAAATCGATATCCATCATCTGCTGGATCATCAAATGCGTCGTCGGGTGATGCCCCGTTCCGAATGACATTTTTGGCTGAATGATAATTTCATGCATTCCCGGAACAGATTCATGGAATTCTGCTCTGATCAAAACTTTATCATCGATATTGATGGGTTCAAAATTCTTTTCCCATTCTTCGTTCCAGTTGATATTCGGCATTTCCTGAAAAGTGTATTCAATTTTTACTTCTTCATTCTGAAAAAGCGGAAGCGCCTTTAATTCTTCTTCATTAAATAAATCTTTCTGAATATATCCTAAAATACCTTCCAACTCTTCCGTGAAGCTGTCAAAACCTATCTCTATAAGCTCTGCCATCAATATATCACTCCAAGGCTGAAGCGGAGAAATTTTGAAATCGAATTCTAAATAATTTTGCATGTGAATAATTTGTTGCAAAAATAACGAATTAACATCACAATCTTATTAGTTAGTATTAGAGATGTCACATTGAGCGAAGTCGAAATGTTTTTTAGACGCAAAGGACACAAAGATTTATTAAAATTGACATACATATTTTCGTCCGCAAAGGCGTTCACATAACAAAGATTATACACAAAGTTTGTCATTGCGAGCAAAGCGAAGCAATCTCAAAACAAGCGAAAAATCTGTTAAATATTGCTGTAAGACTTTGTTTAGATGCTTTTAACATGACAAACCTTGCGTTTAATTGTCTAATATGCGAGATTGCTTCGTCGCTCCGCTCTTCGCAATGACAAACTAAAAAAGCGGGCTAAAGCCCGCTCCTATTGATGTTTGATGTTCTTAATTATAATCTGTTTGTATTACTTTATTAACTACCCCGTCTTTTTGTTTCACAAAAATCCACCCCTTCAAAGAAGGGGAATTTTAACGGCTCTAATACTAACTTCTAATTTCTAACTTCTTCTTTTACGGATTTGTAGAGAAAATAGAACCATTGGCAATTAATGCTCTTCTGTTCATTTTCAGAATATCCCTTACCCATTCTGCGAAATCTTCCGGTTGGAGTACTGTTTCGGGATTTCCGTCCGTCAAACCGCCTTGAATAGACATATCGGAAGCGATAGTACTTGGTGTCAAAGTAATAACACGGATGTTTTGCTTTCTCCATTCTGCCATCATCGATTGTGATAACGAAACGACCGCTGCTTTTGATGCGGCATACGCAGACATATTCGGCCCCCCTTTCAAACCGGCTGTTGATGCTACGTTGACGATATCTCCCTCCCCTTTTGCTTTCATGAAAGGATGAACAGCTTTTGCTGCGTAATACACCCCGAAAAGATTGGTTTTAATGACCTGTTCCCAAGTTTCAGAAGGCATTTCTTCGATGCTTCCGAAGTCGCCGATTCCTGCGTTGTTGATCAGGATATCAATTCCTCCCAATTGTTCTGCCAACGATTCGATTCCTGCTTTTACATGAATTTCATTATCCATACTGAAAACGGCATAAAATGCATTTACGCCAAGATCTTTGATTTCCTCAACCGTCATTTTAAGGTTTTCCTCGTTTCTGCCGGTGATTCCAATATTTACTCCTTCATTTGCCAACGCTAGAGCTACTGCTTTACCAAGACCTCTTCCTCCACCTGTAATGATGGCGTTTTTTCCGTTTATGTTCATTTTAATAGTATTTTTTACTTTGAACAAATTTACGAAAGGGATTTTTGATTAAACACTAATGGACACAAATGTTTTCACGAATAAACACAATTTTTAGATCTATCTTGTTTTAAGTTTTGGCTAAAGCCCTAATTGTGTATTTTGAATGAAAAGCGGGCTAAAGCCCACTCCTATTGATGATTTTTAAAAATGTTACAGATGCTTCTACAGGCTCAGCATGACAGCGTTGAGAGTAACAGGTAGCATTAGGAATGTCACACTGAGCCTGTCGAAGTGTTTTGCGCCTTAAAAATTATTAAAATTAAAAGCCTTTGTGCCTTTGCGATTTCCAACAAATAATATTAAAAATAGAAAAAAGTTTATTTAAATTAAAAAAATGAGCAACAAAAAGTCACATTCGGAGAAGTCATCATGCAACTTTCAGCATGACAGCGCTAATACTACCTATTTCTAATTGGTTTAAAATTCATTAGTGTAATTCGTGAAAACATTTGTGTCCATTAGTGTTTAGAAAAAATTTAGAAAAAAATAAAACCGACTCCTAAAGGAATCGGTTTCTTTGAAAGTATAGTAAAAAATGAAAAACTAAGGAATAAGAACCGGGTTTTGAACCTCGAATTCTTCTGATGTTGAGAACTGATTTCCATACATATCCGTCGCTCTTACCTCAACCTTATGTTTTCCTAAAGAAATTTTTCTTGGGAACGCGCCTGTCCAGGTGTGTTTCGACATTTCCGGGTTTGAAGGTCTTCTTCCAGGGAAAAGGTTTGGAGTAACATCCCATTTGAATACTGACATTACAAAATTTGGATCCAACGTTTCGTCGTATTCCATTGCTTCCCACTGACCGCCGTCTATGCTGTATTCTACCTTATCTTTTTTGCTTCCCATGAAGAAATTAGCTAAGATTTTTGCAGAAGTTCTTCCCGGAATTGCTTTAGGAACAAATAAACCGATCTGATAATCTTCCGGTTTTCCGGCTGTTTTGTATTTAACTTTATATTGATTATCATTAAAACTGATGAAAGAATATCCTTTTGCCGTACCGTCTCTCATGGTAGAAGTCGGTAATCCCGCATCATCTGCTGTTCCAGACCACCAGTCACCGCAAGTTGTTCCTGCATTAAATTCGTGAAGATCTTTCGAACCGTTCCAACCTGCCTGTTTTCCGTAGAAAATCTGTTGTTGGATGTGGGTGTGAGCCGATAAAATCAAAGCATTCTGGAAAGGAGTTAAATAATCAAATAACTTCTGACGGTCTGCATTTCTGAAATTATCTTCATTTTTATGTTCCAAAGGAATATGGAAAGACACGACAACCAATTTGCTTTTATCAACCAATTTCAAGTCATTTTCCACGAATTTCAACTGATCTTCACGGAATCCACCCCAGTATCCTTTTCCATCTCTCGGATCCGGATACAAAATATCATCCAAAATAATGAAGTGAACATTTCCGTAATTAAAAGAATAGTTTGCAGGTCCGAAATTGGATTCAAACGTTTCGTCTGAGAACAAATCTTCCTTTGCATCATAGTTCATATCGTGGTTACCCATGACGTTGTACCAAGGTAAACCAACTTCTTTCATTACATCTATATAAGGCTTTTGTAAACTTAAATTGTCACCAACCAAATCTCCCAAACTGATTCCCAGTACTGCATTTTTCTTGGTATTTTTAACCTCATTTACGATAGATCTTTTGAAATAATCCAATTCCTTTTCTGTGTAAGGTTGCGGATCTCCGAAAACCAAAATATCGAAGTTTTTGCTTTCGTTTTGCTTATTTAAGGCAAAATTTAATTCTTTCGGAAGTTCACCCGTTGGTGCTGTTCCTTTGTATTTAAAATCTGCAGGCGAACCTTTTGGTTTGTATTGATAATAATATTGAGGAAGGTTATTTCCATTTACGGGAGTCATATAACCTGAAGGCTTGATGACAAAAACCGTCTGATTTTCCTGGATTGGCAGGCTGTATCTTCCGCTTTTATCCGTTAAAACTACCTGTACTCCATTGGAAACGGCTACTCCTTCGATTCCTTTTTCGCGGTTTTCTTTCTTCTGATTTTTGTTGCTGTCTTCATACACATACCCTGAAACAGAAGCCTGTGAAAATGCCATCGCCGAAATTAACAGACACGGCATTAAAAATTTTATATTCATTTTGATTTATTATTTATTAAAAAATTAAGAGATTTAGAAATTCAGAAATTAGCTGGTTTGAACCTGAAAACAATCAATTTACAGTTAGTCTGTCATCCTGAAAGGATCTGAACTTTTTTAAATCTTTTTAATTTTAATATTATTGTTAAGATCCTTTCAGGATGACAGACTTGCGTATTAATTTCGTTTAAATTTCAGCTAAAGCCTGCTTTCCTCTTCGATCCTATTGATGAATTTTATGGTTTATTCCACCAAACTTTTACATTGATATCATCCCCACCCATTTGCTGAACTACCGTCTGATAATTTGACGTATTTAAAACTCTTGGATTCGGTGGATACATTAATCTTGATGGTAGATTTCCGTTGTTCAGAAGACCTCCGTTATTGGGAAGTACCGGGAAACCTGTTCTTCTTTTTTCAAACCACTGCTGCTGATCTACAAAGAATAAAGCCACATATTTCTGAAGCATGATTCTCTCTAAAGTCCCGTTGTAAGCCACATTTGCATTTGAAAAATAATTGGCAGGCATTGTAGCTCCCCATTGTTCGATCGTAGCTTTTACTCCGTTTTCGTAGTAAGTCTGGGCGCTTCCGGAAATAATTCCTTTGAAGGCTAATTCTGATAGGGTGAACTGAAGCTCAGCATAAGGATAAATTAAAATATTTAAAGGAGCTTTTGCCAAATTCTGGTTCATGTTGGAAGGCTGATAAGTAAATACCATTCCCGGATTGTATCCTGACGGAGCGCCTTTGTAACCGATATTTGTATTGGTTGCCAAATCTTTTGCCTGGCTAAAGAACATCGACATTCTAGGATCATTATTCGATTTCATTGTTTCAACTAAAAACGATGAAGCTGCCCTACTTGTCGTGAAATCCTGCGGTCTTGCGATCGGTGGAAGAAGAGGTGAAACCCCGGTAATATTTATTTTTGTGGTTTCTGCATTACTCTGGAAAATAGGGAAAGTTGTAGGGTTATTTACGATCTCCTGGATTCTTTCATTTACATTAATCTCTCCGTTTTTGCTTAAAATCCTTGTTAATAACCTTAATGAAAGTGAATTACAGAATTTTTTCCAGTTGGTAATTCCATTGGTATCGGTACCTGCATTGTAGAAAAGATCGGTTCCTGTTAACGGTTTTGTGGTAACGAAAAGAGAATTTGCTCTTTTCAGATCGTCCAATAACTGTACATAAATATCTTTCTGCTTATCAAATTTTGGCTGAGAAATCCCTTCATCCAATCTTGAAGCTTCAGTAAGCGGAATATCTCCGAAAGTATCTGTAAGATTTGAAGCAATCCATGCATTCATTACCAATGCGATGGCTTCGTAGTTTTTATCATTGCTTTTTACGGCCGCTCTTTTTAGATCGTAGATCTGTTTCAGCCATTTGTAATTGTTATTCCAAAAACCTGCACCTGTATTTTCTGTGATGTAATAGCGGCTTAATGAATTTCCTTCATTCGGAAAATCCAGAGAAACCTGCATGATATCGAAGGTGAAGTCATTTGCTCTCATATAGTTTACAGAAGCCATATTGTACTGAGCCGGAGCCAGAAAGCTTGAAACCTCAGGATCAAGGATTCTGCTGTTGTCTACATTCACCTCATCCATTGTTCTGTCGCAAGAAACGGAAGCAATCCCTAAACCTGCCAGAAGAAAATATTTTACTATTGATTTTTTCATGTCTTAAATAATTAGAATTTTACATTAAGTTGGAATCCTACAGTTCTTGCTGTCGGCAATTGTCCCATTTCCACACCTGGAGTGATGGTAGCATTATCTAAAGTCGCAGCTTCCGGATCAAACAATGGGAATTTCGTCCACATCCAAAGATTTTTTCCGAAAATTGCCAGCGTAAGATCTGTGATTTTTAATGGCTGCGTAACTGATTTAGGGAAAGAATAAGCGATTCTTGCATCTCTAAGCTTGACGAAAGAAGTATCGAAAGTATTCGTTTCAACGTTTGCTCTTCTCCAGTAATCTGCGTAATACGTAGGTACTGCAACCCCTTTGGTATTTGTAGAATATGACCCGTCTGCGTTTTGAACAACCCCCTGACCAACGATTAAACCATCCGGATTATCTCTACCGACTAAAGTATGTTCTAATTTTCCTTGCTCCGTCATTTTGTGATGAGACTGGGAATACGCCATACCTTTGTACTGACCGTCGAAAGAGAAGCTTACTGTTACGTTTTTAATTTTAAATTCGTTCTGAATTCCCGCTCTCCATTTCGGGAATGCATTTCCTACTTTCTTCATTGTGGTAGGTTTTGCCGTTAATCCATCCGATCCGAAAACAACCTGTCCGTCCGGAGAATACATCAATCCGTATCCGTACATATCACCGATTGATCCTCCCACCACTGCATTATAATATACAACTCCACCTACACTTGCCATTGTATACGGCTCACCGTGGAATTCTTCAGGAAGAGAAAGAATTTTATTCCTGTTCATCGACCAATTGGCAGAGACATTCCATGAGAAGTTTTTGTTTTTGATAGGATAAGCGTTCATCATCAATTCAACTCCTCTGTTTCTTACCTCTCCTGAGTTGATAACCCTTAAAGAATATCCTGTTTCCCACAATACAGGTACATTTCGAATAATCTGATCTACCGAATTACTTTGATAAACGGTTGCATTGAAAGTCAATCTGTTTTTAAATAAACTGAAATCCATCCCTCCTTCAATATTGGTAATCATCTCAGGTCTCAGATTCGGGTTGGCATATAAACTTGGCAGTTCTACAGATCCAGGGAATGAACTTACACTGTAATAATTTTCCAACTGGTAAGGTGCCGTATCATTTCCAATTCTCGACCATGATGCTCTCAGCTTCCACATATTCAGCTTATTGCTTTTAAGTCCGAAAATATCAGAAAGGATAAAAGATGAAGCGACTGATGGATAGAAATAAGAACGGTTCGCCTTTGGAAGCGTACTGCTCCAGTCGTTACGTGCTGTAAAATCTAAGAATATTTTTTCTTTATAATTTAAAGTTAATAAAGCATACAAACTGTTTACATATCTGTCATAAGGTTTCGGAATTTTGAAATCCTGAGCGACAGCATTCGTAAGGCTGTATACTCCCGGATTTTTAAGCCCGATGGCAAAATAATCCTGGGTTTTCTGTTCTTCATACTGAGAACTCGCTCCTCCAGTCGCCGTAAGGTTAATGCTACCGATTGCAGTTTTATAATTGACCATTAAATCATTATTAAAATTAAATCCGTCAATATATTGCTCACGATAATATCCCTTTAAATAATTGGCAGAGCTCCAAGGTCTTTTCTGGGTACGCAATTCGTCATTCCAAACCATTCCTGATCTTAGTAAAACATCAAAATGTTTATCGATCTGGTAATTTAAGCTTACATTTCCCGTGATGTTTTTCTTGTTTAAACTATTGGTCATTTCATAGGCAATCAGATAAGGATTATCGATATACGAACTGAATGGGTGAATCTGATCCACCTGCTCCTGCCCCGGCTTCCAGATCGGTCTGTACCACTCCAAATCTACGTTCGGATTCTGGAAAATCATGAAATAGGAAATAGACTGGTTGTTGTATCCCGTTGCCGGAAGATTGTCACTTTTTGTCTGGCTGTATGATAATTTTACGTTTGCCTTTAATTTTGAACTCAATTTATGGTCTACCGATACTGCTGCGTTCCATCTTTCCAGTCCTGTATTTGGCATCATCCATTCGTTGTTCAGATAGGTAAGAGATGTTCTGTATGATGTTTTATCGTTAGAACCCTCGATAGAGATATTGTTGGAATAAGTCGATCCTGTCTGCCAGAAATCTTTAATATTGTTTTTGTAAGGTCTCCAAAGCTGTCTTTCTTTACTCTGTCCGTTTACCGTAGGATCGTATTGATAATAATACTGCCCGTCAAACTTCGGCCCGAAAGCACTACTCGTTCCTCCCGTACTTACACCGTCTACCGAAGCTCCGTAAGAATAGTAGTAATTCCCGTTTTTGTCTTTGGTCATTGTTCCCTGTCCGTATTGGTACTGCCAATCCGGCCATTTTAATACAGAATCGAAACTTGTGTAAGAATTGAGTGAAACCTGAAGCTTACCATCTTTATTCTTCCCGGATTTTGTAGTGATCATTACTGCTCCCTTAGCTCCTCTGGAACCGTATAAAGCCGCTGCAGTAGGTCCTTTAAGAACTGTGATGCTTTCAATATCATCCGGGTTGATGCTGTTCAGATCATTCCCGTAATCAATCGGAACGTCACCTCCGGAACCCGCTCCATAAGCCGGTGTTCCTGATCCTACGGTTCTTCCGTTCATCGGTACGCCGTCTACTACAATAAGAGCCTGGTCTTCGAAACCGTTCATTGATACATCTCCTCTCAGAGTAATTCTGGCACTGGCCAACGGTCCTGCTCCAGCAGTCTGAATTTTCAATCCCGCTACTTTACCTTCCAGAGCACCTGTCCAGTTATTGTTTTGGGTTCTGAGAAGCTGTTCAGAATCGATTGTTTCAGTAGAGTATCCCAACGCTTTATTTTGCCTTTTGATTCCTAGCGCCGTTACTACTACCTCGTCGATGTTTTTGATGGTGTCTTTTTTAGCTTTCTGCTGAGCCGTCAGATTGACACTGACTAATCCTAACAGTGACAAAACCAACAACTTTTGTGTCTCTTTACGCATATCCTTTTTTGTTTGCGCAAAATTAAAACTACATTATGGCTACGGCTTTAACAACGTTTTAACATTTATTAAATAATTATTAAACACTATATGAATTAAATTTTAACAAAAATGTATACAGTTTTGGTTAACAGCAGGTTAAAAAAATTAAGGATTATTAATATGTAAGCTTAAATTTATTTACCTAACTTTATTGTCTTTTCCTGATAAAATAAAAATATTCCGGCTTATAGAGCAGTTTTTCAATGGCTTAAAAATTTTAATTCTCTTTAAGCAATGGTTAAACAAAACAGTCCGCCTCAGAAAGAGACAGACTGTATGATAAGGTTAATATTGATGTAAAAATTACTTATTCTTAAGCTGATCCGGAATATTGGTTGTAATAAATCCGATCCCTTGATTTTTCAGCTCTTCATAGATGGCTACGTCATTTACCGTCCATGCATTTGTGATTAATCCCAAAGCTTTTGCATCGGCAATCCAGGTTGGATTTTTCTGGAAAATGCTGTAATGATAGTCGATACCGTCTAATCCTTCATCCTTGATCTGCTGAGGAGATAACTCCCCTTTCAAATACTGAACTTTGTAAGTAGGCTCCAGCTTTTTGATTTCCTTGCAGATATTTAAGCTGAAAGAAATGAATTCACATTGAGACTCCAGCTTCATGTCTTTAATCATTTTGATCGTTTTTGCCGTCAGCTCATCTTCTTTTTCTTTGGTTTTATCAGGCTTTATTTCAACAATCAGTTTTAATGATTTGTCTTTTTTTCCTTGTTTTAAATAATCTTTCAGTGTCGGAAAATCTTCACCGTTTGGTAATTTTACTTTTTTCAGCTCTTTAAAGTCTGTTTCAGCAATTTCCATTTTTGCGTGATGTTCATCGTGATTCACGACCAACACCCCGTCTTTTGTCATTCTGACATCAAATTCAGAACCGTAAATTTTCAAATTCTGAGCATTTTCCAATGATTTCAGAGAGTTTTCCGTAGTCGGAGGTTGAGACTGAAAATAGCCTCTGTGCGCGATAATCTGGGTTTGTGCCTTCATTAAAACTGTACTTAAAACTGCTAACCCTAAGATAAAATTTTTCATAATATGAATGTATTATTTATTAAAAGTAATTAAATTAATGTAAATGGTCAATTTTGCTTTGCAAGTCAATTGTCAATAAAATGCTTAACAGCAAAATAAATTCATCATTGACCATTCACATTTCATATTTTTTTAGAACGAATATTTTGCTCCGATTTGAATCTGGTAAGGATTTCCGGATAGTGGTTCCAGTCCGCTTGTATTTAAGCTATATTTAAGCTGTTTCGTCACCGGGTCGAATCCTGTGATTCTGTAAAGGGATGTATTTCCGTAAGATTTGTTGATTCCTTTTTCTTTGTTAAGCAAATTCGCTACGTTAAAAATATCAACCGAAAGTTCAAAAGCACCGATTTTTTCAAATTTGATTTTTTTCGCAACACGTACATCCCAAACTCCGTAGAATCCGTTTTTCCCGCCATTTCTTTCCGCAATTTGGTTGTTGTAGTCTGTAATATAGCTTTTTAATGCTTTTCCTACTTCAGGATTGTCAATTAAAGTTTGGGTAAGATTCGGGAAAATATACGCCAGATCGTTTGTATCGACGAAATCTCCGTTTACGTTTCCACCGGCAGTCACAGAGAAACGTGTTCCTCCGATTCCCGCATATCTGATCCCTAAAGTAAATCCGGCAATCGTCGGTGAGTTCCCATAGATAACCACTTTATTTCTAAATTGATTATCAGAATATGACATCCTCAAATCTCTCGGATCACTTGCCACCATCGTCGACAATGTCGCAGAATTGGCTACGTTTCCGTTGTATGACGTGTTATCTTTGATATCTGACCATGTATAACTCGCTGTGATCTCCCCATCTTTCCAGTAACGGTAACTTGTATCGACTACGAATGAGAACTGATTCACCTTTCCATCGCTCACCAGCTCTAAAACTCTTCCGAAATTCTGGTTAATTCTTCCGTCTTTCCAGTTCATGGTTCCGTTGGCTGTCACCGAAGTGATTGGAACGAAAACTCCTCTTCCTCCTTCATTATCCAATGTGAAATAAGGATTTGCGACCATGTTTCTGTCGTAATAGAAATAATTGTTTCTACCCAAAGCCATATATCCCGCAATTCCCGCTCTGAATCTCTCGTTGAAGAAATGAGTATAAGAAATATTCGCTTTATAAACGATAGGAATTTTAGCATCTTTTCCTGTATAATTGATGGTCGGAAGCTGATATTGAGGCAATGTAGGAACCGTTCCGTAATCGTTTCTATAACTGATAAAATCCGGAGTAAGACCGATTTGTGAAGGATTCACGTCTACGGTAGCCAAGTGTCTTCCGTCAAACACCAAATTATTGATAATCATATAATTGTTGATATCAGAAGAGAAAATACCCGCCCCGAATTTCAGGAAGTCTTTATTTCCTTCATTAATATTCCAATCAAACTGGAATCTCGGCTGGATGATAAACGATTTGATCTGATTATCTGTTCGGATTCCCATTTCATCAAATAATTTCTGATTAAACTCAGCTTTAGGATACCCTCCGTAGTCTAGCCTTAAACCAGCCATTAAATCAAGACCTTTGGCAATTTTTGTCTGGATCTGCCCGTAAACACCGATATTCCAGATATTGGATTTCACAGAAGGATCATCCATCAATGGAACTTCCCTGTAAAATCTGTACGCCGTCATATTATTAAAGTTATACAAATTATCCGGGTTTGAAGCCGCCTCTTTGAAATGGAATCTCCCGTTCACCTCACTTCCGTACACAGATCTCGCTTTTGTATACATCAAATCTGCCCCGAAAGTATATTTAATTTTATCTGTGTTGTAATATAAATTATCAACGATCTGGAAAACATTATTCCTGAAGTTTTCCTGCCCAAAACGGTGTCCTCCGATCTGGATGTTTGTAGCCTTATCCTTCCCGTCAATATTTGTTAAAACATTTTCAACAATCGCTCTTGGAACCGCGTGTCCCAACTCATCATTCTGGTAGCTATCCTGGAAAGTGTATAAATATTGAGCTTTCAGCTCGTTGGTCATATTAGGCTTTAAGTTGGATCTTAACGTTAATAGCAAACTGTTATCCAGGTTCTTATCATTTCCGAAAGATTCGTAGAAATTAATGGCCGTGTTGTCTGCTAATCCGTTTTTATTAAAATCATTCGTAAAGTTGTCTCTTAATGTCAATAAGTTTTTATCATTGATCTGCCAGTCTAAACGTAAAAATCCTGCATCAGAATTTCTCACTTTGTCGAAACTTCCGAACTGTGGCGTATTTCCGACTCCGTACTTTGCTCTTGCGATGTCTAAAAATTTGTTAAGCGTTGCGGTTGATGTATTCAGCCTCAACTCATCTTCATGCGATTTGATATCCGCGATCTGCAATGGTCTTGAATCCAGCTGATGATCCCAGGCTACGAAAAAGTGTAATTTATTTTTAATAATAGGCCCTCCCAATGAAAAACCGAACTGAGAAGTCGAGAAATCATTCTCTCTTTTATTTCCTCTGATGTCATACGGACTTGAAAGCCAATCTGTTCTCAGATATTCCCAAGCACTTCCTGAAAATTTGTTTGTTCCGGATTTTGTAACGGCACTTACCGTACCTCCACCGCTTCTTCCCAAAGTCACGTCATATTGGTTGGTCGTAATTTTAAACTCACGAACCGCTTCAATCGAGATAGAAAAAGGCGCACCGCTTCGGCTTGTTGTAGAACCTGCAGAAGTCGGGTTTTTCGCGGTCATCCCATCAATTGTAAAGTTTGTAGAAGAACCCAGCTGTCCCGACAAATTTCCTCCTTTTCCACTAAGAGGAGAAAGCTCTGTAAGGCTGGTAAAATTTCTTCCGTTTACCGGCAAAATTCCGATGTTTTTAGCTGTAATGGCTGTTGCAGCACCAAGATTTCCGATTTTATTTTTCAGATTTCCGGCGATTACAACTTCTTCGATGCTTTTTTCAGCACCGCTCATGTCGACGTTTACCGTTACCTGATCTCCGAAGTTTACATTATAACCTTCCTTTTTTTCATCATTTACGATCACGGTGTAAGGTCCGCCAAGAGGAATTTCCTTGAAAATATACTCCCCTTTTGAATTGGTTTCCGTTTCCGTTCTGAAACCTGTTGATTCATTAACGATGGTTACCTTCACTTTTTCCTGAGCCGCATTTCCTGCGCCGGTTACTTTTCCTACAATCGAAGCCTGTGTAGTCTGTGCATAAGCCAGTGTCCCAAAGCTTAAGAACAATAATCCCAATACAATCTTTACTTTTTTCATTTTGTCAAATTAGCTAGGCGCAAAGGTATCGCGACTTCCTCCCGCCTTTGTTTACGCCAGTTTTAACAATTTTTAAATTATATCAAAACATTATGTTAAATTAGTTTAAACACGAAATTTATTCCATAGACAACCAGTTTGTTGGAATATATTAAGTAATTTTAATTTTATCAGAATATTTGATTCCCTTATTTTCTAAATTGGAATTACTTTAATTATTTTTGCTAAAAAGATAGAAACCCAATGTCCGAAAACATTCAACAAAAAATAGAACAGCTCCGTAAAGAGCTTCATCAGCATAACGAAAATTATTATCTTCATGACACTCCTACGATATCGGATTTCGATTTTGATATGCTGCTCGAAGAACTTCGTGACCTGGAAGCAAAATATCCGGAATTTTATGACGAAAACTCACCTACTGTGCGTGTCGGAGGTGCAATTACAAAGGTTTTCCCGACAATTCAGCATAAATTCAGAATGTATTCTCTGGACAATTCTTATGATTTTGACGATCTTGAGGACTGGGAAAAAAGAATCATTAAAACCATTGATGATCCTGTAGAATTTGTCGCTGAATTAAAATACGACGGCGCATCCATTTCCATTCTGTACGAAAACGGAAAACTGGCTCAGGCAGTGACTCGTGGAGATGGTTTTCAGGGAGATGAAATTACCGGAAATGTACGGACAATTTCAGATATTCCTTTAAAACTGAAAGGGGATTTTCCGGAACATTTCTTTATGCGGGGTGAAATTTATTTAACAAGAAAAAATTTCGATAAAATTAATAAACTGCGTGAGGAAGAAGGTCTTGACCCGTTTATGAACCCCCGAAACACAGCCAGCGGAAGCCTTAAAATGCAGGACAGCGGTGAAGTAAGAAAACGCGGACTTTCATCTGTTCTGTATCAGTTTATTTCGGAAGAAATTCCTGCCAAAACCCATTGGGAACTGCTTGAAAATGCAAAATCATGGGGCTTCAAAACTTCTCAGCAGGCAAAATTGTGTACCACTTTAGATGAAGTAAAAGAATTCATTAATTTTTGGGATGTAGAACGACATAATTTACCTTTTGAGATTGATGGTATCGTTTTAAAAGTCAATTCTTTACAACAGCAAAGACAGCTTGGATATACGGCAAAATCTCCGCGTTGGGCGATGGCTTATAAATTTAAAGCAGAAAAAGTAGAAACCGAATTACAAAGCGTTTCTTACCAGGTTGGAAGAACCGGTGCGATCACTCCTGTTGCAAATCTGAAACCGGTTTTATTAGCAGGAACCATTGTAAAAAGGGCATCTCTGCATAATGAAGATATTATTAAAAAACTGGATCTGCATGAGCATGATTTCGTTTATGTAGAAAAAGGCGGTGAAATTATCCCGAAAATCGTCGGTGTAAATACTGAAAAAAGAACTGAGAAAAGCAAAGAAATCGAATACATCAAGTATTGCCCTGAATGTGGAACGGAGCTTGTAAAAATTGAAGATCAGGCGATCCATTTCTGCCCGAATGAACTGCATTGTCCGCCGCAGGTTGTAGGGAGAATGATTCATTATGTATCCAGAAAAGCTTTAAATATAGAAAATCTGGGAAGCGAAACCATCGAACAGCTTTACAGAGAAAAACTGATCGAAAATCCTGCTGATTTCTATACTTTAACGAAAGAACAGCTTCTTCCGCTGGAAAGAATGGCAGAAAAATCGGCACAAAATATCATTTCGGGAATTGAAAAATCGAAGGAAATTCCGTTTGAAAAAGTGTTGTACGGAATCGGTATAAAACACGTCGGAGAAACGGTTGCCAAGAAATTAGTGAAAAATTTCCCTACCATCGAAGAACTGAAAAATGCCACGGTGGAAGAACTTTGCCAGGTGGAAGATATCGGAACAAAAATCGCAGTGAGCATTGTTGATTTCTTTGCAAATCCTGAAAACGTTTTAATGCTGGAAAGATTGAAATCTTACGGTGTTCAGTTGGAAAAAGGTGAAAGTACAAACGAAGTTTTATCGAATGTTCTGGAAGGAAAAACGTTCCTTTTTACCGGAAAATTGTCTTTATTCACAAGAGAAGCTGCCGAAGAAATGGTAGAAAAACACGGCGGAAAAAATATTTCAGCGGTTTCAAAAAACCTTAATTACCTGGTAGTCGGCGAAAAAGCCGGAAGTAAGCTGAAAAAAGCCCAGGACATCGGAACGATCGGAATTCTGGATGAACAGCAGTTTTTGGATCTGATCGAGAATCAGTAAGTTCTAAAAAATATTAACATAATGAACCATTGAAATCCCCTTTCAATGGTTTATTTTTGCGTTTAAATTAAAAAATAATAAACTAAGTAATAACCATGAGAAAAATTTACTTAATCATCTTCTTGATTATGTTTGCTGTGTCTCAGGCACAGATTGTAAATATTCCCGATGCAAATTTTAAGGCAAAATTGCTTGCTGCAGACGTTACAAACAGCATTGCCTCTACAGGTTCCGGCAATTTTAATATGAAAATTGACACCAATAACAATGGCGAAATTGAAGTATCGGAAGCATTACAAGTCGGAACTCTAAGATTGTACGGAGGAGGAATATCCGACATCACAGGAATTGCTGCTTTTGCAAATTTAGGAGCACTGGAAATATCAGGAAACAGTGTAACTTCAGTAAACTTAAGCTCCAATACTAATCTGGGGCAAATCAGTTTCGATGCTGCACCTTCCATAAGCTCCCTTAATATTACCAATTGCAATAACTTGAACAGGGTTTACCTTAGCAACACATCTATTACTTCATTGGACTTGCAGAACAGGCCTAATTTAAAATACTTATATGTATTTAATACTCCTCTTACAAGCTTAAATGTTTCCGGATCTACTCAGATTATTGAACTGGATGTGGAAAATACTCAGCTTACATCATTTGATGCATCTAATCTGCAGAATGTTTTTGCTTTCTACCTTAGAAAAAACCCTCTATTGTCTAGTATTAATTTCACTAATGCCAATATCGAATTAATAGATATCAACAAGAATAATTTGTCAACTGTCAATATTCAGAACCAGAGCAAACTTCGTATGATAGACTGCGGGGAAAACCATCTGACAAGTCTGTATGCTCCGGGATGTCCGGATATGAGAATCATTTATTGTGATTATAATTTACTTACAAGCCTGAATACCTCGATATATCCTCTTTTAAACTCATTATATTGTAATAATAATTCTATTCAGTCTCTGGATCTTTCCCAAAATCCTGAATTTAATACAATAAATTGTACCACCAACGGAATGAGTTTTCTAAACCTGAAAAATGGAAAAAATCAACTCAACAATTCAACAGGCATTACTTATAACCCCAACCTTGTAATCTGCTGTGATGAAAGTGAATTGGCCATGATTCAGAATATGATCAATAGTGCTCCTGTCTTTTTCTCTACCTATCAGGCCACTACTTATTGTTCATTTACCCCGGGTGGAACCTTCTATACTGTTCTGGGAAATACAAAATATGATAGCAATAATAACGGCTGCGATGTTAATGATCTCAGCAAAGCATTCCAAAAATTCGATATTACCAGTGGAACGACTTCCGGGAGTGTGATAGCCAATAACTCAGGAAATTATTCCATTCCGTTGCAAGCTGGAAATCATACTATTACTCCATTTTTTGAAAACCCGGGATACTTTACTGCTTCACCGGCAAGTTTAGCTGTTAATTTTCCTTCGCAAGCAAGCCCTTTAACGCAAAACTTCTGTCTCACAGCAAACGGCACCCACAATGATCTGGAAGTGGCCATTATTCCAGTGACAAATGCAAGACCTGGTTTTGAAGCAAAATATAAAATCATTTACAAAAACAAAGGAACGGGAACACAATCCGGAACATTTTCATTTGATTACAACGATAATTTGATGAACTATGTTACCTCAACAACAGGTCCGGCTTCACAATCAACCGGTATTTTAAACTGGAATTTTACCCATCTTCTTCCATTTGAAACAAGAGAGATTACTGTAACGTTTATCTTAAATACACCAACACAAACTCCGGCATTAAACGGCGGCGACATTCTTCACTACACCGCACAAGTGAACGGAGCTACGGATGACACACCGTTGGATAATACATTTACTTTAAACCAAACTGTTGTCAACTCTTTCGATCCGAACGACAAAACCTGTCTGGAAGGAACAACAATTGCACAAGCAAAGGTTGGAGATTACGTTCATTATCTGATCAGATTTGAAAATACAGGGACGGCAAATGCCCAGAATATTGTTGTAAAAGATATTATTGACACCTCAAAATATGATGTATCAAGCTTAATAGCGATGAACGGAAGCCACAATTTTGTAACTCGGGTTACAGCGCCAAACGTTGTGGAATTCATTTTTGAAAATATTCAGCTTCCTTTTGATGATGCGAATAATGACGGATATGTTTCATTTAAAATTAAAACAAAATCTACATTAAATCTTGGGGACAGCTTCAGCAATACTGCAAAAATCTACTTCGATTATAACGCTCCGATCGTTACAAATACCTATACAACAACTGTTCAGAATCTGCTTGCAACCTCGGAAACTGGTAAAGAAAACGGTGATATCAGCATTTATCCTAATCCGGTAAAAGATGTTTTGAATATCCAGTCAAAAACGGAAATTTTAAAAGCGGAAATCTACGATGCAACAGGAAGAATTTTATATTCATCTTCTGTAAAAGGAAATTATATCAATGTTTCTGAACTTACAAAAGGAAATTATATCATCAGATTATTTACAAAAGATAAAATATTCACTCATAAATTTATCAAAAATTAATTTGAATTTAAAATCAGAATTAAAGGCTGTCTTTCGGGCAGTCTTTTTTATTTTAATATCACCTGAATCATCTTCTGCAATAAGATTTTATTCGTAATTTTATCTAAGAAGTTTAAAACTTTTTATTATGGAATTTTTAAAGGATCATTCTATTCAAAATGAACTGCTGCTGATTTTCATCTCCGTCATCCTGGGAATCCTGATCGGGGCAGAACGCGAGTACAGGAACAAGTCGGCGGGTTTGCGTACTTTTATTTTGATATGTTTCGGGTCCTGCCTGTTTACCATTCTTTCCATAAAAATAGGTGTTGCAGATCCCGACCGTATTGCCGCCAATATCATCACGGGAATCGGTTTTTTGGGTGCAGGTGTTATTTTCAAGGGCGATAATAAAATTGATGGAATCACCACTGCGACAACCATTTGGGCAACAGCTTCCATCGGAATGGCCGTCGGTTCCGGGTATGTTTATCTGGCTGCTTTGGGGACAGTTCTTGTTTTGTTGATTTTAAGTTCGCTCACTTCTTTTGAAAAAATTATCGACAAAGAACATAGAATCCGGGAATATAAAATTGCTGTTGTCAATTATCATGACATTGCTTATTGTGAAGAAATTTTTAAGAGACACCATTTAAAATTCACGATTTCGAAACAACAATACACTCAGGGAAATCTTGCCACTTCATGGATCATTACAGGCAAAAGTGTTAATCATGAAGCATTAATGAAAGCCCTCATGGAGGATGAAAAAATTCTTGCTTATCAGTTTTGAGGTTCGGGGTTCGGGATACGGGTTGCGGGTTTTGAGGTTTGAGTTGCGGGATTTGAGTTGTGGGTTTGTCTGTAAGGATCTTAATAATGATTGACAATAGTTTTAAAATGTCAACGATTAAAATTCTTTCAAAACACTAAAAATCCGGAAAAACTTTCAACGGTGACCTCAAAAACTCAAATCCCGCATCCCGCAACTTAAACCTCAAAACCCGGAACCCGAATCTCAAATCTCACATTTTCTTTGTAAATTAGGGCAAAATTTTGATTATGACAAAAAAGATACTTCTATCTGTATTTCTTTTGCCGGCTGTGATGACATTTGCACAGCAATACGGAGGAATGTGGATTCCCACAGAGCTGAATGAAAAGGAAATGAAAGATCTGGGCATGAAAATCTCTGCGAAAGAAATCTTCAATCCTCAAAAAGCAAGTATAAAAGATGCTGTAGTACAGTTCAACGGAGGATGTACTGCGGAAATCATTTCTCCAAAAGGCTTATTGTTGACCAATCACCACTGTGGATATGGACAGATTCAGGCGCACTCAACTGTTCAAAATGACCTTTTATCCAATGGTTTCTGGGCCAAAAATCCTGAAGGAGAACTTCCGAATCCGGGGGTAACGGTAGACTTTATTGTTGATATTAAAGACGTATCCAATCAAATTTTAGAAGGAACCGACAATCTTGCTGAGCCAGAACTTTCAAAACAGATTGCTAAAAATATTGAGATTTACAAAAACTCTCAGAAAACTGAACCATATCAGTCAATTTCCGTTAAATCAATGTATTACGGAAACAAATATTACGCTTACACCATCGAAACGTACAAAGACATTCGTTTGGTAGGCGCTCCGCCGCAAAGCATCGGAAAATTCGGTTCTGATACCGACAACTGGGTTTGGCCGAGACATACGGGAGACTTCTCAATGTTCAGAATTTATGCCGATAAAAACAACAAACCTGCGGAATATTCCAAAGACAATGTTCCGTATGTTCCGAAGCATTATCTTCCTGTTTCCATCAAGGATAAAAATGAAAATGACTTCACTTTCGTATTCGGATTCCCTGGAAGAACTACAGAATATCTTCCTGCCATCGCGGTTGAAAAGATCATGAAAGAGATTGATCCTGCGAGAATTGCAGTGAGAGATGTTGCCTTAAAAACTTTGGACGAAAAGATGCGTACCGACGATGCAACCCGTATCAAATATGCTTCAAAATACGCTTCCGTAGCCAATTATTGGAAAAAATGGATCGGTGAAGTAGAAGGTCTGAAAAAATCAAACGCGGTTGAGAAAAAAGTAATGTATGAAGGCTCTTTGGTGGCTAAAAATCATGAAATTAAATCAACTTTAGATCAATTAAACAAACTATATAACGACCAGGCTCCTTTTGCTTTAAATAATGCTTATTATTCTGAAACCATTAAAAATGCTGAAACATTAGCATTGGCCAATCTTTACTACACTTACATCACAGCGGTAGAAGCAGGAAGAATGGATGAAAAAGGAACGATCGCTTTAAAGAAGAAACTGACTGCATTCTATAAGGACTACAGCGCGGAACTGGACGCTAAAGTTACCGCAAAATTGCTGGCTCTTTATGCCAATAAAACTGCTCCTCAATTCTTACCGGCAGGATTTGAAAAGTATAAAAATGAAGCCCAAAACATCCAGTCTTTTGAAGAAATTTCTAAAAACTCGATCATCACAGGAAGATCTGAAGTCAACGGGGCTTCTTTAGCTCAGGATATTGACAAGGCATTTTCTAATCAGGATAAATTAATCAAAGCATTGAAAAAAGATCCTGTTTATCAGCCTTTCACATCCATAAGAGATACTTATATGACCAAAGCAGATCCTCAGTTTACATCGCTTCAGATGAAAATTGATGCATTGCAAAAAACATATATGGCTCAGCAAATGGCAACGGATAAAGACAGAAAATTCTTCCCGGATGCCAATTCTACGCTTCGTGTAACGTACGGAAAAGTGAAAGGTTCTTCACCAAGAGACGCGGTTTCATACAACTACCAGACGCATTTGGCGGGGGTGATGGAAAAATACGTTCCGGGAGATTATGAGTTTGATGTTCCTAAAAAGCTGATCGATCTTTACAACAAAAAAGATTTCGGAAATTATAAGGATAAAACCGGTGATGTTCCTGTAGGATTCACTGCTACCAACCATACAACGGGTGGAAATTCGGGAAGTCCGGCTTTGGATGCGAATGGAAATTTAGTTGGATTAAACTTCGACAGACAATGGGAAGGAACGATGAGCGACATCAATTATGACCCGCGTTTCAGCCGAAATATCATGGTTGATACCAAGTATATTCTTTTCATTATTGATAAATATGCCGATTCAAAATGGCTGATTGATGAAATGAAAATCGTAAAATAATTTACATTAAATCATATAAAACCCCGAAAGAAAAACTTTCGGGGTTTTTGTTTTTTTATTCTTTAGATGCTTCGAGAACCTCAGCATGACAGCGCGCTAATACTAACTGATTTATTAACAATAACTTGCAAATGACATTATGCTAATATTATACTTTTTTGAATATTCATTTCCAAACCTGCATGCTAAGAATGGTACTGCTTAATTGTCTTAAACCCAATGAATTAAACAGCTAGTATTAGCGCACTGTCATGCTGAGGCTCTCGAAGCATCTCAATATTATTTTAATTAAAATTTTAATGTCCAAAAATATCTTTTAAACTTACCTCTTTAAACGCTCCCATTTGGTTCACAGCTTCCATATTCAGGTTTTCTTTTTTCCCGATAATGGCTGTATTGAAGTGAATAGGCTTGATATCTGTCTGATAAAATTGCTTTAAATCATTCAATGTCAGACTTTCGATCTGCTTGTAAATATCTTTTCTAAAATCGTGGTATATGTTTAATTTTTTTAACCTTAATGTATTAAAGAAAATATTCGTTCTGGTAATTCTTGTGGATGCAATTTGTTTTAAAGCTGCATTTTTAGCATTTTCAAACTGAATCGGAACTTCCGGAAGTTCATCCATCAGTTCGGTCATGGTATCGACGGCGATCTGCAATTTGTCAGGCTGCGTCCCGATGTAAGTCGTGATATAATCCGGATGATTCAACTCTGAATTGGCCGCGTAAGAAACATACGCTGAATACGCCAGACTCTTACTCTCACGGATTTCCTGAAAAACAATAGATGACAATCCACGTCCGAAATATTCATTAAAAACATTGATCTTTCCGAAATTTTCAGGGTTTACATCGTGCCCTTTTCCAACTTTGCTCATTTCCATCTGCACCATGTCGTAGTCGGTAAAATAAACCTTTCCGCTGGTTTCCGGTTCAGGATATTTTTTAGGCTCAGGGATCTGGAAGCTTTCATTTTCAACGTAATTTCCAATATATCCTTTAAAATTTTCAAAATCCTTACCGTAGAAAAATATTTGATACGGAAATTTGAATAATTTTTTCATTCTGTCTGTGAAAACCTCAACTTTACTGCTCTCCAACTCTTCTTTCGAAATAATATCCGTAAAGCGGGAGAATTCACCTAATTTCGTATAGTTTGTCAAGGCCGTCATGATACGTCCTTTATCCTTCTTCACTGCGGCTCGGTTTTCTAAAACAGTATTTACAAACTGGTTGTAAATATCCTGATCGGGTTTTACGTCATACATCCAGTGCTGAAGCAGCTCGATACCTTTTTCGATGTTTTCTTCCAGACCGTTTAAAGATATAGTAAGCTGATCATTTGTCGTTTTAAAATCATTCGTAACGCCGATTTTAAAGAATTCTTTTTTGAGATCTTCCGGTGAAAATTTTTCCGTTCCCAAATATTGAAGAACCTGCGTAGAAATTCCCAAATCGCGGTCATTATCACTTCCAAACGGGAAAATGAAATGAACCTGTGCAATCTCGTTATATTTATTTTTAACGAAATTGAGCTTTTTATCTTTAACTAAATCTGTTTTAATTTCTTTCTGATAATCAATAAATTCCGGCTGAATATCTTCCGTTTTCTCTGCTAAAATTTCCTGCAAAAACTCCGATTGAGCTTCACGATTGATTTTTATGGGTGTGATCCCAGGATTTTCAACACGTATTAATTTATCATTGACTCCTTTTTCCTTGTAAACAATTACATAATTTTCTTTGAAAAACTCGTTGGCAAAAGCTACAACGTCTTCTTTGGTAAAGGCGGCATATTCATCCATTTCATTCAATTCCTCTTCCCAGGTTCTGCCTTTGATATAGGTGTCGTAAAGGTTGGTAGCCAATCCGTCTGCAGTTTCCAGCGTTTTCATTCTCTGCACTTTGAAATCGTTGATGATCGCAGGAAGCATCCAATCCGGGAATTCACCCTTTTTCATCAATTCTACCTGTTCCAATACCAGATTTTTCGCTTCATCCAACGTCTGTGTTTCTTTCGGAACGGCAACTATTGAGAAATATCCGTACTGTCTTAAACCCACCGAAAAAGCCTGTCCCCAAAGCAATTTCTGGGTTTGATTGATATTTAAATCCAACAATCCCGCTTCTCCTCTATTGCTTAAAATGTTCACCACAATATCTGCAAGCATGGCTTCCCTTGTTCCATAGCTTTCGGTTCTCCAGGCTAATTGAACTCTAGGTGTTGTCGGGCTTTTTACCGTTCTTTTTATAATTTCAGTGATCGGTTTTTCGATGATCGGTGTCTTTTTCGGCAATTCCCTGTAAGGAATCGCTCCAAAATACTGATCTATAAGTTGAATTGTTTCTTCAAAATCGAAATCTCCCACCAAAACCATCGCATAATTATTAGGAACATAATATTCATCAAAATATTTATGAATCGCCTTCATAGAAGGATTTTTCAAATGTTCTGCCTTACCTAAGGTCGTTTGCTGACCGTTCGGATGTGTTGGGAAAAGAGCATCCATCAGTTCATACTGTACCAATCGCGTGTCATTATCCTGCGCTCTGTTGAATTCCTCGTACACCGACTCCAATTCTGTGTGGAAAAGTCTTAAAACTAATTCTGAAAATCTTTCTTTTTCGACTTTCAGCCATTTTTCAAGCTCGTTGTTGGGGATATTATTTTTGTAAACCGTTTCGTCAAACCAAGTGTGGGCATTTGTTCCGGTTGCCCCTAACGAAGAAATGGCTTTGTCATATTCATTTGCAATCGCATACTGACTGGCTTCCTGAGAAACTTCGTCGATTTTTCTGTAAATTTCTTTCTTTTTATCAGGATCGTTTTCAGCTTTATGATTTTCATATAAATCTGAAATCTGGTTTAATAATTCACTTTCCTTCTCCCAGTTCTGACTTCCTAATTTTGAAGTTCCTTTGAACATCATATGCTCAAGATAATGCGCCAAACCGGTGTTATCAGCAGGATCATTATTGCTTCCCGTCCGTACCGGAATGTAAGTCTGAATTCTCGGAGCATCAAAATTCTGGGAAAGAAAAACTTTCAATCCATTTTTTAAAGTATAAATTCTTACTTTATTTTCGTCGTGAGAAATGGTGATGTATTCGTAATTATTTTTATCTGTATGTATCGTTTCCTGGTATCTTTTTTCCGTCATATATAAACTCATTTTCATCCTGAAAGATCAGAATGCATACAAATGTAAGGAATCAAAAAAGAACGGCTCAAAATTTTCTTACTAATAAATCTATAGCTCTAGTTGAAAGATTGAATTATTAATTCCAAAATAAAAAAAATACTGCAAAAATTGCAGTATTTAAAGTTAAAATTAATTATGTTTAGCTCTGTAAATAGTCCTGTCTAGCTGTCGGTCTTCCCTGGCAACAACTGCTCTTTCTCTCGGTGTTACTACTCCATCTGCTTTTGCAATTCTTTTAGCTTGTTTTACATCTTTAGCCTGGTTATGAATTACGGCAGCTTCTCTTCTGTTTATCTCACCGGATCTCACTCCCTGAACTACTCTTTTTCTTTCTCCTCTTAAATTAATATCTTCTCTCTGTTGAGCGAAACTTAAACCTGATGCTAGAATCATGATTCCTAAAAGTAAATTTTTCATTTTTTTTTCAATTTTAATATTCTATTGGTATGATTGCAATATTAACCGGAAGTTAAATTCAATAGTATTTTTTCTTTGGGAATCAGTTTTGGCAAGATTTAAAACCGTGACAAGACCTCCGAAAATCACCAATCTATCATTACCTTCTCAGTTTTCTTTGCTTTATCCAAAATAAATTCAATAAGTTTGCATTAGTTTTCCAAAAATAACCACCATGTCCGGAAACATTCTGATCATCGATGATGAGATCAAGCTCCTGAAATTATTAGGAATGATCCTTTCTCAAGAAAATTTTAACGTAAAAGAAGCCTCAACAGCGCGTTCGGCAATGACAATGCTTGAGCAGTACGATTTTGATGTTGTTTTAAGTGATGTCCGGCTTCCCGACGCTTTCGGGATCGATCTGGTGAAATCTATTAAGACAAAATATCCCCATCAGGAAATTATACTTATGACGGCTTTCGGAAATATTACGGATGCGGTTCAGGCGATGAAAAACGGAGCGTATGATTATCTGGTGAAAGGTGATGATAATGAGAAAATTATCCCATTGGTTTACAAAGCTTTAGAAAAAGTAAAAGATAATAAATCTAAAATTGTTCAGAAAAATACGGCTCAAAAAGGGTTTAGTCAGATTATCGGAAATTCACCTTTGATTCTTCAGGCAAAGAAGTTGGCTGAAAAAGTGGCCTTAACGGATGCAACTGTCCTGTTGACCGGCGAAACAGGAACCGGAAAAGAGGTTTTTGCGAACGCCATTCATGAAGGGAGTGACAGAAAGAAAAATAATTTTGTGGCGATCAACTGCTCCGCATTCAGTAAAGAAATCCTGGAAAGCGAACTTTTCGGGCACAAAGCAGGAGCTTTTACTGGAGCCATAAAAGACAAAAAAGGTCTTGTAGAAGAAGCTAACGCCGGTACTTTGTTCCTCGACGAAATCGGCGAAATGCCTATCGAACTTCAGGCAAAATTACTCCGCGTTCTGGAAACCAAAGAGTTTATCAAAATGGGGGAAACCAAAGTCTCAAGATCTGATTTCAGGCTGATAGCCGCAACCAACCGTGATTTGGAAGAAGAAATTAAGCAGGCACATTTTCGCGAAGATTTATATTTCAGGTTAAATGTTTTTGAAATTACCCTTCCTCCCCTTCGTGAAAGAAAAGAAGATCTAAAAGCTTTGGCTAAAAATTTTGTGAATGTTTTCTCTCAAAAGCTGCATATTTCCAATGTTCAGGTCACTCCGGAATATTACAAAACCTTAGAAAAAAACGATTGGAAAGGTAATATCCGCGAACTCCGGAATACCGTTGAGAGAAGTTTAATCTTAATGAATGACCATATTCTAGATGCAGAAAGTCTTCCTCATTATTCTGAAAAAATTTCTACAGAAAAAGATTCTCTAAGTATAAGATCTTTAGAAAAAGAACATATTTTAAAAGTTTTACAATATACCAAAGGCAACAAAGCGGAAGCGGCAAGATTGCTGGAAATCGGGATTGCAACGTTGTACCGTAAGCTAGAAGAATATAATTTGAGATAAATTTTAATTGAACCATTAAATTTTATTCAAGAAGTTTAGTTTTATTAAGTTTTGGCTAAAGCCAATTGAAATTTCACTTATAGAAAAACGGGCTAAAGCCCGTTCCTATTGATCTCTGCATAATAGTTCAGCTTAAAACGAAGCTCATCTTAAATATTCTAAACTCTTTAAATAAAACTTAATGGTTAAAAAATTATAAACCTATCATTTTAATAACGAGCCTATCATTTTGATAGGCTTTTTCATTTTCCGGCATCACCACAAAAACCCGCAACATACTACTAGCAAACGATTTACCTCGAATCTCAACAGATTGGACTTTCTTTTGGCATTATAGTTTAGAATAAAATATTTAAAAAATGACAATTTCAAGAAAAACGTTCAAAAAACGGGAGCACTCAAAACTGAGCTTGCTGATGGTATCGTATGTAGTTTTTACTTTATTAACCTTAATTGTAGCGATATGATGCTGTTGAGTTTAATTGTACTATGTGTTGTACTGTTTTGGATGTTGTACAAATCCGTTGAATTTTTTGATAAAATATAAAATTATGTGGAGTTTATTTTTCCTTTCGATACTCGCCTTTGTGTACATCTGTTATGTCTTAATGAAACCTGAAAAATTTTAACCAAAAATCATGAATACAGAAATTTTAGGCATTATCGCAATGTTCGCAATCACATTAGTTATCGGTATTTTCTTAGGAAAGTACATTGCTGATGTTTATGGATATAAAAAGACTTTTTTAGATAAAATTTTCCAGCCTTTTGAAAATTTAATTTATAAAATTTCAGGTATTAATCCGAATAAGCAAATGACCTGGAAACAGAATATGTTTGCCATGTTGACCATTAATCTGGTTTGGTTTATCATCGGATTTTTTATCTTATTAAATCAATCCTGGCTTCCTCTCAATCCTGATGGAAACCCGGATATGTCTCCTGATCTCGCCTTCAATACGGCAATTTCGTTCTTAGTGAATTGTAATCTACAGCATTATTCGGGAGAAACGGGAGTCAGTTATTTGAGTCAGCTTTATTTAATGTTTCTGCAGTTTGTAACGGCAGCGACAGGTATGGCTGCAATGGCAGTGCTTTTCAAAGCATTTAAAGATAAAACAACAACGGAATTGGGTAATTTCTACGATTTTTTCACCAAATCCATCATCAGAATATTGATCCCTATCAGCATTGTGGTTGCATTTATCCTTTCAGCCAATGGAACTCCGATGACTTTCGAAGGCAAAGATCATATTACCACATTGGAAGGTCAGAAAGTAGATGTTTCCAGAGGTCCTGCTGCCGCTTTTGTGGCGATCAAACATTTAGGAACGAATGGTGGTGGATTTTTCGGGGCAAACTCGGCACATCCGCTTGAAAATCCGAATTACCTGACCAATATGACCGAAATGGTAACACAGATGATTATCCCGTTTGCTTTGGTTTTTGCACTTGGATTTTATTTAAAAAAGAGAAAACTCTCATGGACGATTTTTACCGTTATGACGATTGGATTTCTGGCACTTACAGTTCCCAATATCATTAACGAAACCAATGGAAATCCATTAATTACCCAAATGGGAACCGATCCTCACCTCGGAGCGATGGAAGGCAAGGAAATCCGCTTCGGAAGTGCCGCTTCAGCGTATTGGAGTATTGCGACAACGGTAATTTCAACCGGTTCGGTAAATGCCATGCACGACAGCACAATGCCGCTTTCAGGAATGAATGAGCTTCTGGCCATGATGATCAACTGCTTCTACGGAGGTTGCGGCGTTGGGATTCTGAACTACTTCATTTTCATCATTCTGGCTGTATTCATCAGTGGTCTGATGGTTGGAAGGACGCCTGAATTTTTAGGTAAAAAAATTGAAGCCAAAGAAATGAAAATTGCAATGATCGTAGCTTTGTTTCACCCGTTTTTAATTTTGGTCGGAACAGCTTTAACGGCCTATTTACCGGAATTCGGAACAAAAACATTGAACAATCCCGGCTTTCACGGATTCAGTGAGATGTTGTACGAATTCACCTCTTCTTCCGCCAACAACGGTTCCGGATTTGAAGGATTGGGCGACAATACCCCTTGGTGGAATATCTCCACAGGAATTATTTTGCTGTTATCAAGATTTATCCCCATCATCGGTCCAATCGCGATTGCAGGATTATTGGCTCAGAAAAAATACATCCCTGAAAGTTCGGGAACTTTAAAGACGGATACTGCAACTTTCGGATTTATGACATTAGCCGTGATTCTTCTGATTGCCGCCTTGTCATTCTTCCCTGCCCTTACGCTGGGACCGATAGCAGAACAGCTTCAATATTTTTCAAAATAAAAATTAAATAATTAAACCATTAAGGAAATTTAAGAAGTTAAGAATATTAAGCGAATCAAATCATTAAGCTTAAAAATATTCAAAGAATATTTCTTAATTAAACTTAACTCCTTAAATAAATCTTAATGGTTTAAAAAAGAAAAATTTTCTCAATAATTAAAAATCAATAATAAACCATTAAGTATATCAAATCATTAAAGAAAACTAGTCTCACTTTTCATACACTCTGAAAAATATTATCCATTTTAATCTTTTTTATTGATTTGTCTTAATGGTTCATATTGGTTTACAATGATATAACTCTTTCAAAAAAAATGAAAAATCAATCACAAACATTGTTTCAAAAAGATTTGGTCAGCGAAGCAATCAGACAGTCTTTCGTAAAACTGAATCCGAAAATCATGTTTAAAAATCCTGTTATGTTTCTGGTGGAAATCGGAACAGTGGTCATGTTCATCGTAAGCTTATTTAGCTTAACGGGTGACAAATCACAAGGCAGTTTTAGCTATAATTTTTTAGTATTTATCATCTTATTTTTCACCGTTTTATTTGCCAATTTCGCCGAAGCCATCGCCGAAGCAAGAGGAAAAGCTCAGGCAGACACCTTAAGAAAAACCCGTGAAGAAACTCCTGCTAAAGTGGTGGTTGACAACAAACAGGGATTTCAGGTGGAAACCGTTTTAAAAAAATCTGCCGATATGAAACTCGGAGATATTTTCCTTTGCGAAGCAGGTGACCAAATTCCGATGGATGGAGAAATTATTGAAGGTTTGGCAACCATTGACGAATCTGCCATCACCGGAGAAAGCGCACCTGTAATCCGTGAAGCGGGAGGTGATAAAAGTTCCGTAACAGGCGGTACAAAAGTACTTTCTGACCGAATCAAAGTGAAAGTAACCACCAAACCGGGAGAATCTTTCCTTGATAAAATGATTGCCCTTGTAGAAGGTGCTTCAAGACAAAAAACACCCAACGAAATCGCATTAACGATACTCTTAGCAGGATTTACCCTGACATTCATAATTGTTACAGTGACTTTAAAACCTTTTGCAGACTATGCGCAGACACCAATCACCATTGCGGCATTTATTTCACTTTTCGTTTGTTTGATTCCCACAACGATTGGCGGTCTGCTTTCTGCAATCGGAATCGCGGGAATGGACAGAGCACTGAGAGCCAACGTCATCACAAAAAGCGGTAAAGCCGTTGAAACTGCAGGAGACATTGATGTTTTACTTTTGGATAAAACAGGAACAATTACGATTGGAAACCGTAAGGCGACACAATTTCATCCTTCTAATAATATTCAGCTTGATGAATTTATTAAAGCTTCAGCATTAAGTTCTGTTGCTGATGAGACACCTGAAGGAAAATCAATTATAGAATTAAGCCAGTTAAAATCGGAAGATTTACTTGTTCCAAATCCAACTTACATCGATTTTACGGCCGAAACCAGAACTTCAGGGATCGATTTTGAAAATACAAGAATCCGAAAAGGAGCATACGATACAATAAAAAAGCTAACAGAAAAAGCCGGGAATATTTTCCCGCAGGAAACTCAGGAAGCCGTGACTAAAATTGCTGAAAACGGAGGAACTCCTTTGGTGGTTTCCGTGAATGAAAAGGTTTGGGGCGTGATTGAACTTCAGGACATCATCAAAACCGGAATTCAGGAACGTTTCCAACGATTGAGAAAAATGGGAGTGAAAACCGTAATGGTAACGGGCGACAATCCTTTAACCGCTAAATTTATTGCTGAAAAAGCCGGAGTGGATGATTTTATCGCAGAAGCCAAACCTGAAGACAAGATGAATTACATCAAAAAAGAACAGCAGGAAGGAAAACTGGTAGCGATGATGGGAGATGGAACGAATGATGCTCCCGCTCTGGCTCAAGCCGATGTCGGCGTTGCAATGAACAGCGGAACTCAGGCTGCCAAAGAAGCCGGAAATATGGTGGATCTGGATAATGACCCGACAAAACTGATTGAAATCGTAGAAATCGGAAAACAATTATTAATGACCCGCGGAACGCTGACCACCTTCAGTATTGCGAATGATGTTGCTAAATATTTTGCCATTATTCCGGCATTGTTTATCACATTCATTCCGGCGCTTCAAAAGCTGAATATTATGCATCTTCACAGTCCGGAATCAGCGATTTTATCGGCGATCATTTTTAATGCGATCATTATTCCTTTCCTGATTCCATTGGCTTTGAAAGGGGTTGCCTACAAACCGATCGGTGCAAGTGCATTGCTGAGAAGAAACCTTTTAATCTATGGTTTGGGCGGAATTATCGTGCCGTTCATCGGGATAAAATTAATTGATTTAGTAGTTAGTTTATTCTTTTAATCATTGGGCTGGAAGCTGATGGAAGTGAAAAATATATCGTTTTAACTTCCCTCTCCCATCTTCCATTCATTAAACATAAAATTCAAACAAAATGAAAATTTATCTTATTTCAGCATTGAGACTATCTCTTGTGATGCTGGTTGTGGTAGCTCTATATCTAATCTTCGTTTTTGCAGGTTCTAAAATTTTACCGACACAGGGAAACGCAGAGATTATCAATTATAACGGTCAGAAGTTTTACGCCAATATTGGTCAGAACTTTACCTCTCCTGAATATTTTCACGGCCGTCCGTCCGCAGTTGATTACAATGCAGCAGGAAGCGCGGGAAGCAATAAAGGGCCAACCAACGAAGAATATCTGCAAACGGTTCAGAAAAGAATTGATACTCTGAAAATACAAAACCCGGAAATGGAAAACGTAAAAGTTCCTGTAGAACTGGTAACGGCAAGCGGAAGCGGTCTTGATCCTGATATCTCTCCGGAAGGAGCTCTTTATCAAGCCAAAAGAATTGCCAAAGAAAGAAATCTTTCTCTTGAAAAAATTGAAAACCTTATTAAAAATCAAACGGAAAAACCACTTTTCGGCCCAGCTAAAGTCAATGTTTTGAAGTTGAATATTGTTTTAAATCAAATTCATTAATCTTTCTTTTGTCTTAAAAACAAAGGAAACAAAAGTTCAAGACTGGGTTGGTCGTTTAAATTACTCTTTAAAATTAATTATACATAACACATTGTTATCAATATTTATATAATGAAATCAAAAACTATTCAAGCTGTTTTTTTATTAGGACTATTTGCTTTAAGTCCGATGAATGCACAGGAAATCAAACAGGACTCAATTTCGGTTCAGCCTAAAGATTCCTTAACTACAGAATCAAAAATCCCTTTTGACGGGTATGATTTGACATGGATTAACGGGCAAAACAGACAGACTGATTTTCCTTTAACCCTAAAAGACAAAAACGGCGAAACCATTTTAACGGGAGTTACCTACGTAGATGCTTATTATAACTACGATTTCCGTCGTCCAAAAGATAATACTCATACGATTTCCGCTGCTATCGGCCGTTCCAACGAATTTACCATCAACATGGCAAGTATCGGTCTGGAAACGAATTATAAAAATGTGATCGGCCGTTTATGGCTGCAGTTCGGACAGATGGGTTCTATTATTCAGGATCTTGACGGAACGGTAAATCATGGTAAAAACACCAGTATAGGAAATTTAAAATACATCAGAGAAGCCGCAGCAGGTTATCATTTTGATGTCATGCACGGTTTGAATGTTGAAGCAGGGATTTTCATGAGCTACATCGGTCTGGAAAGTTATGTTTTAAGTGAAAACTGGAACTATCAGAGAAGTTTGGTATGTGATTTTACGCCTTTCTATTTTCAGGGAGCGAGAGTTCAGGCCTATCCTTCCAAAAAATACAAAGTTGAACTTTGGGTACTGAACGGATGGCAGACCTACAACTCATGGAATACAGGTCTCGGATTGGGAGTTTCCAACTATTACCGCCCGAATGAAAATCTGCAATTGGTTGCTAATTTTTATTTAAACGGAAAAGACACCAGAAACAACCCAGGCGTTCGCCGTTTCCACCATGACCACAGTATCGTTGCGAGATATTATAAAAACAAGGAAAGCAAAGGACTTTCGCAGGCCGGTTTCAGCATCAACAACCATTACGGATTCCAGACAGGAGGCGGTTTGAAGGCAAAAGACAACTATATGATAGGAACTTCCATTGCCAACAGACTTTGGTTTTATAACAACAAAATCGGGCTGACTTTAAGAGCGGATGCTGTTTCCAATCCGGGAGCTTATCTGGCGTTCTCCCCTTCTCCGGTTACGAATAATGATTTTAATGATGCGATTGCCAACGGAGAAAAACTAAAAATGTTTCAGGGAACAGCAACGATTGATATTATGCCGAACCAATTTTTCACTTTCAGACTCGAATATGGATTCAGAAAAAGCAATATCCCGTATTTCGCAGGAAGAGATGGAACGACAAGCCCGGACGGATGGATCGACACGCCTGTTGAATCATGGAGACCGGATCTGAAAAAATCTGACAGCAGAATTACTTTAGGAGTAATTTTCAGATTATAAAAAATTTGATTAAATTTTGATACTTTAAATAAGCCCGGGATCATTGCAATGTTAATTATCTCGGGCTATCAAAACGACCAGCAGTCACAAAATAATTGTAAAATGAAAAAAGCTATTGTCATAGGAATCATGTTAGGGATAATTTTTCCGAAGGCTCAATCTTCGGACTCGTTGAAAAGTGGCAATAAACTTACTGTTTCTGCCTATGCAGAACTTTTTTACACTTATGATTTCAATCGACCGGAAGGCAGCCACCGTCAGGATTTTTTATATTCCTACAACCGTCACAACGAACTTAATCTGAATCTTGGTTTAATAAAAGGGTCCTATCAAAATGATAATTTCCGTGCAAATCTGGCTTTAATGGCGGGAGTTTATGCTGAGGACAACCTTTCTGCGGAAGAAGAAATTTTGCAGTATGTAAACGAAGCCAATGTCGGAATTAAAATTTCAAAAACAAAAAACTTATGGATCGATGCCGGAATCATGCCTTCTCATATCGGTTGGGAAAGTGCTATTGGAAAGGATAATATTAACCTTACAAGAAGTCTTGCAGCAGATAATTCGCCTTATTTTGAAACCGGTGCAAAAATTTCCTACACTTCCGACAACGGAAAATGGTTTGTAAGCGGATTGATTTTAAACGGATGGCAGAGAATCATACAGGCAGAAGGCAATCAAAGCCTTTCTTTCGGGCACCAGATTATCTACAAACCGAATGAAAAAATCACTTTAAACAGCAGTTCGTTCATTGGAAACGACAAAGCAAAAGAAGAGAAAAAAATGCGATATTTTCATGATTTATATGGAAATTTTCAACTGACCAAGCAGTTTTCAGCGACACTTGGTTTCGATATCGGAGCCGAACAAAAAGAAAAAGGAAGTAAAAGTTACAACCTTTGGTACACCCCAAATATTTTGATGAAATATCAACTTACTGATCAATGGGCTTTTGGGGGAAGATTGGAATATTATAATGATAAAAACGGAGTCATCATCAATACCGGAACAGAAAACGGATTTCAGACTTTCGGATATTCTTTTAATTTGGATTATCTGATTTTTAAGAAAGTAATGCTCCGAACCGAAGCCAGAGGATTTACCTCTAAAGATGCTGTTTTTATGAAAAATAATGGATTGAAAACAGGAAATTTCTTCATTACAACGAGTCTTTCGGCTTGGTTTTAATAAGATGGAAGCGGGGTGTTGGATGCAGGAAGTAAAAGCAATTAGTTATTAACTTCCAACCTCCAGCTTCAGACTTCCAGCAATAATTATGTTTCAAAAAATAAAATTAAAAAGAATAAAATCAATGTCATCAGCAAAAGATTTTTTAGAACTGATTCAAAAATCCCGAAAAGGGAAATTTAAGATCTACATCGGGATGAGCGCGGGTGTCGGGAAAACTTTCCGGATGCTTCAGGAAGCCCATTCCCTTTTGCGAAATGGCATCGATGTGAAAATAGGATACATCGAAACTCACGGCAGAGAAGAAACTCAAGCTCTGGTGGATGGACTTCCGGAAATCCCAAGAAAATCTGTTTTTTATAAAGGTAAAAACCTTGAGGAAATGGATGTTCAGGCGATTATCAATGAACATCCTGAAGTAGTTTTGGTTGACGAATTGGCGCATACCAATGTGGAAGGTTCGAAGAATAAAAAAAGATGGCAGGACGTGCTGGAGATTTTAGAAAGCGGAATTAACGTCATCAGCGCGATGAATATTCAGCATATTGAAAGTTTGAATGAAGAGGTAAAAAAAATCACCGGGATTGAAGTGGCAGAGCGGGTTCCCGATAAAATTTTAGCGTTGGCTGATGAAGTTGTGAATATTGATTTAACGGCTGATGAGCTCTTAACCAGACTCAAAGAAGGGAAAATTTATAAAAAAGAAAAAATACAGACTGCTTTAAATAATTTTTTTCAAAGCGGACATATTTTGCAGCTCCGCGAGCTGGCCTTGAAAGAAGTGGCTACCCACGTTGAGAAAAAGGTAGAAACAGAAATCAAAACTGAAAATTTTAAACCTATAAAATTTCTCGCCTGTATAAGCAGTAATGAAAAAATAGCGAAAAATATTATCCGTAAAACTTCAAGACTGGCAAGTTATTACAACAGCCCGTGGACGGTTTTATACATTCAAAGACCCGCTGAAAATCCTGAAAAAATAGCTCTTGACAAGCAGCGTTATTTGATTAATAATTTTAATTTAGCACAAGAATTGGGAGCGAAAGTGATGCGCGTGAAGGAAAACAGCGTCCACAAAGGTATTCTGGATTATGTCATAGAACACAATATCACAACGGTCTGCATTGGAAAACCTCATGCCCATTTTTTGCAGAGAATCTTCGGCTACAGCTGGATTTATACACTGATGAACCGATTGAACGAAAGGCAGATCGACATTATTATTTTATCTTAAAAAGTGATGAAACTAAAAACGAAACTTACCCTGGGCGTTGGCCTTTTATTCTTCCTGATCGTTCTGCTTTCGGTGATGGGCTCTGTATATATCAACAAATTAAAATCTGACACGGAAAAAATTCTTATCGCCAACTACAACAGTATAGAATTCTCCAAAAACATGCTTTTGGCTTTAGATAAAATAAAATCAGACAGCTTAATTGCCATTAAAGATTTTCAGAAAAACAGTGCTTTACAGGAAAAAAATTTAACAGAGTTTGGTGAAAAAGAAGCGACCCAGAATCTTAATTTACATTTTAAAAATTACCTGCAGCAACCCAGTGACGATAAGGAAAAACTTATTCGTGAAGATCTGGTCACCATCATGTCACTGAATATGAAAGGCATTGAAAGAAAGAGTGATATCGCGATCATCACAGCAGAAAATGCTACTTTTTGGATTGTAAGTCTGGGAACGGTTTGCTTTTTAATTGCTTTTATTTTGCTTTTTAATCTTCCACAGACTATTGCGGAACCTATCAATCAGCTGACCTTCAGTATACGGCAGATTGCGAATAAAAATTATAATGAAAGAGTGCATTTCAAAGGCAGTGAAGAGTTCAACGATCTTGCTAACTCCTTCAATATCATGGCAGAAAAGCTTCAGGAATATGAAAGCAGCACCCTCTCGAAACAGCTGATGGATAAAAAACGTATCGAAACTTTGGTGAACAATATGCATGATGCCGTGATTGGTCTAGATGAAAATCATTTCATCTACATGATTAATGATGAAGCCTTGAAAATCACCAATTTAAATAAAGAAGAAATCATCGGAAAAACAGTTCATGAAGTTGCTGTAAATAATGATCTGGTAAGAGAATTACTCAAAAATATGGATCATCCGGTGAAAGAACCGATTAAAATCGTTACAGATAATAAAGAAAATTATTTCGAACAGGATATCATTCCGATTAATATTGTAAAGACCGGAGAGAAAGAAAAAAAATACATCGGAAGGGTAATTTTACTAAGAAATATTACACCTTTCAAAGAACTTGATTTTGCAAAAACCAATTTTATTGCAACGATTTCCCATGAATTAAAAACTCCTATTTCTGCTATAAAAATGGGTGTTCAGCTTTTAGGAAACCAGAAATTCGGAGAACTGAATGACCAGCAAAAAGAATTATTGAAAAGCATTAACGAAGACGGACAGCGCTTGCTCGACATTACGGGTGAACTATTAAACTTATCTCAAGTTGAAACCGGAAATATTCGCCTGAATATTGAAAATTGTTCGCCAAAAGAAATTGTTCACGCCGCTATAAAAAATGTTGAAAAATTAGCCGAACAGAAAAATATTTCAATCAATTCTCAATTTTCAATTAATGATAATGATTTTGTTTCTGCGGATTTTGACAAAACCGTTTGGGTCATGAATAATTTTCTAAGTAATGCCATAAAACATTCTTTTCAGGATGAAAATATCCATATTTTAGTTGAAAAAATTGATTCAAACATCAAATTCAGCATTACGGATACTGGGAAAGGGATTGATGAAAAATACCATCGTCAAATCTTTGACCGTTATTTTCAGGTTCCCGGCGAACATCAGAACGGAACAGGGCTCGGACTGGCCATTTCTAAAAACTTTATCGAAAAACAACATGGAGAAATTGGGGTAAACAGCTCTCTGAATCAGGGAAGTACTTTTTATTTTTCTTTACCTTTGGCTTAAATAAAATTTTCTAAATTTGAAATAATTCTTCTTTCTATCTAGGACTGAAGGCAAAACGGAGATTCCATAAAACTTATCCACCAAATATCACATATGAAAAATTTAAAAACTATTTTAATCATTTTATTAACATCGCTTATTAATTTTCACATTTTCGGACAAACTTTTACCATCGGTGAACTTGAAAAATTTAACAAGATGGATATGTCTTCATTTAAAAATGAAATCAAAAAACTGAATTATTCATTTTATGATAAGACTGAAAGCCCATACTTTGTCCTGGTAGAATATGACAGCCCCGATTATCAGTATAAAATAGGAAAATTTGAATATGTAACAGACAAAACTGGTGACAGAATTGAGTTTCAGTTCAAGGGAAAAGAGAATTATTCAAAGTATGAAAAGCTGATTCAAAGCTTAGGATATAAGAAAACAGAAACCGGTAAAATTCCGGGAGGAGAAGCTTATGTAGATTATTTCAAAAACAAAGCTCAAATCCGTCTGGTGTCTCCAAGAGAAGAATTGGAAAATGAATTTTTTACTATTTTAGTTTTTAAATAATTAATACCATAAGATTTTATTATTTTTTACTGAATAAAAGAAAGACTGAAAAAATTTTTAGTTCGAGATCATAACAACAATTTAAAATGCCGGATACAATATTTCTTTATTTCCTGATAGCTTCTATTCTCCTTCAGACAATTCTCGGAGTATTTTTTTTCAATCAAAAAAAGAAAATAATATCAGAATTTAAACAAACAGATTCAATAGAATTAGAAAATATAAACGGGGTAATTATTACAGAGAATGGATATTTTCGGAAAAATTTCAAATGGTGTAAATTCGACTTAATGATCAATCAAAATTCAATTTTCCTATTTCCAAAAAACTTTTATTTTATCCCCAATCGTGCGATTAATCTATTATTTTCCTATTCCGACAAAAAAAATACAAAACGTCCTGAACTTTTGAGAGAGTTTAACATTGGAAAACATAGTATTGAACTGGTGTACTACCGTAGATTTTTCTTAGCAGAATATAAAAAAATTTATTTAAAAAACTTAAACCCAGAACAACTTTCCATTTTAGAAAATTCACTAAATGGTAAGAGCAGAAGATTTTATTAATATGAAAATAGAGCTTATCCCCGTTATAGAAATTACAAATTACGATCAGGATATGCCTAAGTTTTGGGGCGGGAGCTTTGCTCCCGCCCCAAAACTTTTTATAAATAACCATTCAGAACAGAATAACAAACTTTGCAATCAAACATTTTAAAATGTATATTTGCAAAAGGGGGGATGAAATAATATTTCATCCCCCCTTTTTTTATTTAATTTAACACAATACGATTTGACATGAAAAACACAATTTCTAATTTTCTTAACCTGCATACAGGAGAAGAAAGTCCTACCCTTGTCCTTGAAAATGTGACGAGTAACGTTTCCTTCCGAGGCGCTAACCTTTGGATTCTGGCATGTGCAATTTTAATCGCTTCAGTAGGTCTTAATGTAAATTCTACAGCGGTAATTATTGGAGCCATGCTTATTTCTCCGTTGATGGGACCTATTGTTGGGGCAGGTTTTGCATTGGCAACATTCAATTTCAGTTTATTAAAAAAATCAATTAAAAACTTAATTATAGCGACAATTGTAAGTCTGGCGGTATCTTCTTTGTATTTTTATCTCAGTCCGTTCAAAGAAGCGCAATCTGAACTTTTGGCAAGAACTTCTCCCAATATTTATGACGTACTTATCGCTTTCTTTGGCGGAGTTGTAGGCGCGATATCCATTACCCGAATCGAAAAAGGAAATCCTATTCCTGGTGTCGCCATTGCTACGGCTCTCATGCCGCCACTTTGTACCGCGGGATTTGGGATTGCGACGGGCAATTTTGCGTTTGTTGCAGGCGCATTTTACCTGTATACGATCAATTGTTTTTTTATTTGTATTTCGACTTTTTTAATTATAAAATTTTTAAAATATCCATCGATACAATCCACCAATAAAGTCTATGAAAAAAGAATCCGATACGGAATTTCGGTATTGATTATTATCATGATCGTTCCAAGCTGTTATCTGGCTTACAATCTCCTTACCGAGAAAAAATACACCCAAAATGTAGAAAAGTTCATCAACAATGAATTTACAAAAAACGGATATACAGTCATTTACAAAAAAGTTGATTACCACACCAATCCAAAATCAATCGAGCTGGCATTTTTATCCAAAACATTCGACAGTGCAGAAATAAAAAAACTGAATACCACCTTAAAAGACTTCGGGATCAACAATACTCATCTGATTATCAAGCAAAATACAACAGATTTGAAAACCGAAATCCTTAATGAAATCAATCTTCAGAAAAACAATATTTCCGAAAAAGATGTTCAGATCAATGTTTTAAAAAATGAATTAAATCAATATAAAATGAATGATCCGGAATTGATCAAAGAGATCAAAATTTTATTCCCGGAAATCAACGAGATAGCTGTTGGAAAAGTTCAAAATTTCTACAAAAAGGATTCTACGGCAGTCGAAACCGCTTTACTTTACAATTCCAACTCTAAAATTGATGAACAAAAACTTCAATCCTGGCTGGAAAATAAATTGAAATCCAATAAAATTATTTTAGTAAATACTAATGTCCAATAGGTTTTTAGAAGAAAATACGGTAATTTAGATCAATAAAAATAAAATGGCCGCAACATTTTTCGCAACACCCCAAGAATTCCGGAAATGGCTGGAAAAACACCATACATCTGAAAAAGAATTATTGGTCGGATTCTACAAAGTCGGAACCAAAAAACCATCTATGACATGGTCTGAATCTGTAGATCAGGCTCTGTGTTTTGGCTGGATCGACGGGGTGAGAAAGTCTATCGATGAACATTCGTACAGCATTCGTTTTACACCAAGAAAACCGACAAGTATCTGGAGCGCCATTAATATTAAAAAAGTTGAAGAACTCACAAAAGCCAGGCTCATGACTCTGGAAGGGCAAAAAGCGTTTGACTTAAGAAAAGAAGAAAAATCTGCCATTTATTCCCACGAAAAAGAACCTGCAACCCTTGACCCTGACTATGAAAAACAGTTTAAAGCCAACAAAAAAGCATGGGAATTTTTTAATAATCAGGCTCCATCTTACAGGAAAGTGATGCTTCATTGGATCATGAGTGCGAAACAGGAAAAAACAAGGCTGTCGAGACTGGAAAAGACGATCAGGGAAAGTGAATTGGGGAAGAGAATATTATAAAAAATTAAAAATGAACAATGATTTACAAAATGAAATGAATTTACATTCAGCAGGAGCAACGGTAAGACATGCTTCTGTTTTTAATCATTTGGAAACTTATAAAAATCAATTTCAGCTAAGCCAGGAATTTATCAATAAATGGGTGCTTCCTTTATACATGAAGATCAGAAATCCTCACGATAATTCATGGATCGATTATATTAAACATCATAAAGATGAGATAACAGAAGAAGTTGTATTAGCACTTCTGGGAGATTTTAACTGGAGAACCAGAACCGTAGGAGCTTATTTTTCTGCAATAAAAAACTATGAGAATCAAATAGATATCATCGGAATTCATTTGCTTAAAAGTGAAGTATGCTACGCCGGAGATGTGTACGCAGTGGTACTTGCATTTTACAACACACCCAAAACCATTGAATATTTAAATCAATATCTGGAATATTATTTACAAAAACCTGAGCTATATTTTGATCAGGAAAGGGTTTTAGAAACCGTTGCATATCTTGATAGTGTAAACAAAACCAATCATCTTTCCAAACATTTGGATCAATGGAACACCATGCTGGAAAGCCGTGGTGAGATTTCCAAAATAAGAACTATTCAAATTGCTAAAATAATTGAAGAGCAGGAAGGTAAAACCAAGGCTCAAAATTTTTTAAATACATTAAATCACGTTATCATAAATCCTGAATTGAGTACTAAACATATTTCTGAACAAATTGTTCTTTTAAATAAATTGAGAGATTTCTTCGCTTAAAATATTGTCATACCTTTGATTTTTCAAGTAATTTTTAAATTTTAAAAAAAATAAATGAATACAGATACACTAGATTTCTGGGTAGGAAATTTCAACAGCGAGGAAGATTTTTATGAATTTGTGGAAGAAGATGAAAATTTCTACATGGAAGAAGAATCTGATGAAAAATATATTTCAAAATTTGCAGAATCGCAGGACACGATCTGGCTGGATCATGATTTTGTAGAATATGGTTTTGAAGACGGAAACAGAACGATCTACGAAAAATTTGCAGAATATTCTTTTGCAGAACAATGGCTTCCTATTTTAATCAACAGACTCAATGAGCTTAATCTTGATATGAATATCAATTCTATTATTTTTCTGAACAGAGGACAAATTCCTAAGCCTGTCTCTGTGGAAGATGATTTATTTTCTTTGGTTTATGTCGGCGGGATCGAATATAGTGCTTAAAATATTTTTAAAATTGTAAATAATAAATAATCAAAACTTCCGCATATAGCGGAAGTTTCTATCAAAAACCAATAACATCCCACTATAGAGGAATATACTCAAAATGTCAACCTTTTCGTTGGTTAACAGTAAAAATTACAAGTTATAACAATCGCAGACAACGCTGATAAGCAAAGCACAAGTAATAGTGCAATTTTCAGAAGTCTCATTTGTGTTGTTTTTTAAATTCGTACAAACATAATATTTTTTTTCAAAGCGACAAAAAATATTGAAAACGTGATCTTTATGATTAAAAATTATTTTTAATTAATATTCTTATTTTGAATAATTATTTTAATATTTAATGAATTATATTTTTATGAAAACAAAAAAAACCTTCACATGAAGTGAAAGTTTTTTATTTTTATTTTTTTTGTTAATATTCTGAATGTTATAAGATAATGGATGCTTCGACTCCGTTCAGCATGACACCGCTAATACTAACTGCTAAATCTATTGTTAAGAATTAATATACGAATTGAATTGCCAGTATCATGCTGAGCCTCTCGAAGCATCTATTGAATTTCTATAATATTTTACTACCCCCCCTATAAATTAATGCGCTTCCAGCCAGTTATTCCCTACTCCAACTTCCACCAATAACGGAACCTGCGTTTCAATTGCGCTTTCCATTTCGATTTTAATGATGTTTGAAGCGACTTCCACTTCTTCAATCGGGGCTTCAAAAATCAATTCGTCATGCACCTGAAGCAACATTTTTGTCTGCAGTTTTTCTTTTTCCAGTTCTTTCTGAATTTTAATCATCGCCATTTTCACAACATCTGCCGCACTTCCCTGAACAGGGGCATTGACAGCGTTTCTTTCGGCGTGACCTCTTACCACAAAATTATTGGAATTAATATCTTTTAAATGACGTTTTCTGCCTAAAATAGTCTCCACATAACCTATTTGACGAGCTTTATTTACCTGTTCCGCCATGTATTCCTTCAGTTTTGGATAGGTTTCAAAATAAGCTTCGATCATTTGTTTGGCTTCCGTTCTGGATAAACCGGTCTGCTCGGCCAAAGCAAAAGCTCCCTGACCATAAATAATTCCAAAGTTTACCGTTTTCGCCTGACTTCTCTGCGTTTTTGATACCTCTTCCAAAGGAATTTTAAATAATTTCGCCGCCGTAGAAGCGTGAATATCTTCCCCGTTCTGGAAGGCTTTAATCATATTATCTTCCCCGGAAATTTCAGCAATTAAGCGAAGTTCGATCTGCGAATAATCGGCAGAAATGATCTTTTTCCCTTCTGCAGAAACAAACGCCCCGCGAATCTGTTGCCCTCTCAATGTCCTGATCGGAATGTTCTGCAAATTCGGGTTTACACTCGCCAAACGACCTGTTGCAGCCGTAGTTTGGGAGAAATTGGTATGAACACGGTTGTCCGTTTTTTCAATCTGCGACGGCAAAGCATCGACGTAGGTTGATTTCAATTTCTGATACGTTCTGTATTCAAGAATATGCTTGATAATTTCGTGTTTTGAGGCTAATTTTTGAAGCACATCTTCCGAAGTGGCGTACTGACCTGTTTTTGTCTTTTTCGCTTTCGGGTCGAGCTGCATTTTTTCAAACAAGATTTCACCCAATTGTTTTGGAGAATTCATGTTGAATTCCTCTCCGGAAAGTTCAAAGATTTTCGATTCCAATTGCTTTAAATCATTCTCCAAATCGACACTTTCCTGAGCCAGCCACTTTTCATCAAGAGAAATTCCGGCCAATTCCATTTTAGCTAAAACTTCCATTAAAGGCATTTCTATGGTAAAGAATAAATCTTCTAAATTTTCCTTTTTTAATTGAGGGGCAAACAATTCGTACAACTGGAAGGTTACGTCTGCATCTTCCGCTGCGTAATCCGTTTGAGTCCTTAAATCCGCATCTCTGAAGTTGCCTTGTTTTTTTCCTTTCTTACCAATAATTGTTTCAATGGAAACCGGTTTATAATTAAGATAAATCTCTGAAAGATAATCCATTCCGTGTCTCCCGTCCGGATTTAAAAGGTAATGCGCGATCATCGTGTCAAACATTGCTCCTTTTACGGTGATGTCATACTGTTTCAGGATTTTATAATCGAATTTTAAATTATGAGCGACTTTTATCAAATCTTCCTTCTCGAAAAACGGTTTGAAAATTTCCAAAGTCTGCAACACTTCACCTTTATCCTCCGACAAAGGAATGTAGTACGCCAACCCTTTTTTATAGGAAAAACTCATTCCCACCAATTCTGCTTCAAGCTCATTCAGAGAGGTCGTTTCCGTATCAAAACAAACCACTTTTTGCTTTAATAAATTATCAACTAAAATTTTCTGAGCTTTCGGATTGTTGACGAACTGATACAAATGATCATTGTGCTCAATCGTTGATTTTGTGGAAGTTGCCTGCTCCAATTCCTCATAAGTCGCAAAAAGATCAAGCTGTCCGACCGCCTGAGCTACCTTCTGCTGCGGAGTCTGAGTCTCGGTAACCGTCACTTCAACTTCAGCGACCACAACTGTTCCTGTAGCAGCCGGAGCGAAAGCACGGTAAAGATTTTCGTACAATCTTCGGAATTCGATTTCATCAAAAACTTCTTTTACTTTCTCAAAATCAGGAATTTCCAGATCATATTGCTCCTGATGAAATTCAATCGGGGCATCACAGATAATCGTTGCCAGTTTTTTAGATAAAATTCCGCGTTCTGCCGAAGCTTCCACTTTTTCTTTAAGCTTACCTTTTAGTTGATCGGTATTAGCCAAAAGATTTTCGATGCTTCCGAATTCTTTCAGGAATTTCATGGCCGTTTTTTCGCCAACTCCCTCCAATCCTGGAATATTATCAACGGCATCTCCCATCATTGCTAAGAAATCGATAACCTGTTTTGGATCTTCAATTTCATATTTAGCCTTAACTTCTTCAACACCTAAAATTTCGATATCTCCGCCCTTTAAGCCCGGTTTATAAATTTTAATTTTATCGGTTACAAGCTGGGCAAAATCTTTATCCGGCGTCACCATGAACGTCGTATAGCCCTCCTTTTCAGCTTTGCAGGCGATGGTTCCGATCACGTCATCCGCTTCGTACCCTTCAACCCCTAAAATCGGGATATGCATCGCTTCCAAAATCCTATGAATATATGGAATGGCAACTTTAATAGCTTCTGGAGTTTCGCTTCGATTGGCTTTATAATCTGAGAAATCATCTGTTCTTACGCTCGCCTGTCCGACATCAAAAACCACCGCCAGATGGGTAGGTTTTTCCCTTCTGATCAATTCGATCAAAGAATTGGTAAACCCGAAGATCGCAGAAGTATCCACTCCTTTGCTGGTAAGCCTTGGATTCCTGATCAATGCATAATATCCCCTGAAAATCATCGCATAAGCATCGATGAGAAATAATCTTTTATCTTGTGTCGCGTCCATATTTTCCATAAAGAACAAATATAAGAAAAAGTGGTGTTTGTTTGGTGATGGTGGAAAAGTTTGGGGTTGGAGTGAGTTTTTTTAAGCATTAAAGCTTATTTAAATATATTGTTGAAATGTAATTTATTATCTGTCACGAATGAACGCTAGCATCAGCTTGAAGATGGTATTGAAATCAAAGTCTTTCAAATAGAAACTCGTTATACGTAGTTAGATGAGATGAAACTAAGATTTTAAAAATCATTCAAAAAATATATGCTAAGCAACAAGTTTAAAGGTTTTTTTTAATAAAAATGTGTCTGTGCTATAATACAAAACCCACCTCTTTGCGGTGGGTTTTGTTTATCTACCAATACAAGCGGAGCCAACCAGAGGAATATTAAAAGTTAATACAAAGCAAGAATTTCTTTAAGATATTCCTCAACAATACCCTCATTGTCTGCAAATATATAGGGTATATTTGATTCGCTTGATGGGTCATAAAGTGTTATTTCAGAAGACTTAACTCTAAATAAATACATCGGTTTTTTAGCAATTAATTTTTGTTTTAAAAACAAAGACATCATTTGTGTGTTCTTATCAATATACAATGAATCTACTTGTACTGGATCTTGATCCATAAAATATACATTTCGTACTTTATAGTTATAGCGAATCGAGTAATTGCCTATGCGAGTAGGATTATATTTGTTTTTCTTGAACCATGATAAAAACATTTGGTCGTTCTCTCCAACAAAATAGGTCATTTGTATGGTGTCATTTTTCATTGCTGTCAACCCTAACCCACTATAAGGAGCAATGGTAGCTTCTTCTTTAAGATTTCCTTTCGTATCAAAAAGCTGAATTGAAGGCGCTCCTTCATCAGTAGTAAATCTAACACGTACTATATCTGTTTTGCCCGCACTTATTTGATAAGAAAATCCGGTGCCTCCCAATTTATCGAAATCAGGATGTCCACATGCTATAATAGATAGCAATAATGGTAAAAGCAGACAGACATTTTTTATTTTCGATCTCCCCATATTATTTTGCTTTTTTTGATTATTCCTTCAGCTGTCGTTACATTTTCATAGCCCAAACGCTGAAATAAATTTGAATTAAAGTCTTCTCCATAAGTTGGAAAGCCTGCTTTTTGGGCTTCACTTTTCCAGTGTGAATTGTTAAATATAAGCCCCATTTTACTATTACCCGATATGTTAAACCCTCCTGCATTCAGCATGAAATCCATTTTATTTTGTCCTGTTATTGCAGCCGCTCTGCCTGCTGCAAAATTTCCAACATCTCTAGCTGAAACGTATACCCCGTCTGCTATTTGTGAACCGGCATATAACCCGCCACCATTTTGCGTCTTATAATCATATTTATCCCCATTTCCACCATTAAGAGCATAATTCTGTCTTGTAGCGAATCCTATCCCGAAATTGTTTTCAAGGTCTTTAGAAATTTCACTACTAAAGTTTTTCAGCCACTCTCTTGCTTGGTAAGAGCCAAAATTTATTTTACCTGCCGGTGCTCCATTCCCATCAAACTGAGTAAATGAATTCCAAACAAGTGTTCTTCCCATTCTTTCCCCACCTCCCGAAGTATTATCTTTTGAGTAGTTTTGATTAAGTTCCTGTTGGGTTTCTTTAGCATTACCATCATGACGATAAACCCCTAAATCTCCATCCTTATAAACTGCAACAACATTTCCAAATTTATCTGTATGGGTACTTTCGGTACCACGCCCATCTGGATCAATAAATCTCAAAGGATTGTCCATTACATAGTTATAAGGTGACCATTTTCTGTATTGCTCAGCCAGAGGATCCACAACACCCCACCTTCCAATGTCTGCCATGTAAAATCTCGCCCCATAATCATACATTCCAGTCTCTTGGAGTTCCTTGCCATTGTACTTATAGTTCTTATAACTTCCCGGGCCAAACATTGCACTTCCTGTTCCAAAATGATTCATTCCGAAAGGATAAAAATCATTATTGTCCATCACTTCCAATACTCCTGCATTGGTTCTTGTAAAGCTTACTCTTACATTTCCTAAGTGATCTTGATACTGGTAAATATACAGATCTTTTTTATAATCATAAAATCCTTCTGTCGTAGGGAAAAACTGCAGATCAGGTGTTTTGGCTCCTAAGGTTGTTAGTGTATTTGTCATATTTAAGTTTTCCACAGAATACGCCTGTATTTCCATTGCTCTTGAAGAGTTTTCAGAAAAACTACGCATCTCAGGATCTCCGCCACCCCCGGAGCCCGAGGTTACATTTGACAGATATTGGAAGCCGTCCAGATAATCTGTAACGTCTATAAAGGTATTACAGTTGATAATTCCACATTCTGTTCTTGGGGATTTCTTCTGAAGCTTAATTCCTCCCGCATTGTACAGATAATCGATGCCTATTGATGCTCCTGTATATTCTATTTTTTTAGGAAGATTCAGGAAGTTATAGGTGATTTTATTGATATTCTTATCGGGCATTATATCCATATTCCCGTTCACATCATAATGGATGGTACCGCCACCACCTTCATATCCTGAAGTATTCTGGGAATGATCATTGATCCTTGCTACTTGGTTTCCGGAATCATAAATATATTCCAGATTATCAATCATAGTGGCCGTTGTATTTCCAAATTCGGGAATAGAAGTTCTGTAAAGACTTGTTATATTTCCGTTCAAATCATAAGATAAAGACTCTGTACTTTCTTTATTGTATGGATTATTCGGATTTTGATAGTAGCCCGCGGTAAGTCTGTTCTGCTTATCATACACATAGCCGTATCTCTTCGGTGTCAATGAAGAATTGAATTCAGAAGTCCTCCAGTCTACCTCGGCTATATTCCCGTTGTATCTCGGAACAACATTTTTCCCTGGAAACTGTGCCGAATCCGGATTATCGATTCCATCTTTTTGGGTGTACTTGATTTTATAGGAGAACAACTTTCCTCCCAAATCAGACATACTCATCTGGTCTTTATTAATATCCGTCAGCCACCCACGAATATTATAATTGTAATCTATACTCTGAAGATTGTTTCCAACCTTTTTATTAGTTAGTTGCGACAATTCATTATAAGAATTCTCTGCCAGAAGCTCTTCCGGTTTACTATCTACCTGGTGATAATGCTGCAGCAACCTGTTCTGGGTATCATACACAAAACGTTCTTTTACAGTTACTCCAATTTCTCCTTGTTTTCTTAGATGATAAGTATTGGTGTTCAGCGGAACTCCGGCAAAATCCAGTTTAGATTCCGTTTTGGTATATCCACCCAAATGGTTGATGGAATATGTTCCGATAACTCTTCCTTTTTTGTCGTAATAGCTGTAGTTTTTTGTCCAGTTATCATCTTCAATGTTTTTAACCAAACTCATTACAGGAAGGCTTTTGGTACTTAATCCTTCCGTTGTGGGTGTTTCGGTCAATGTTGGTTCTCCTAAAATACTTGTAGGAAAAGTGGGATTAAAACTATATCCGGGATAAGAGTCATAATAGTTTAAGGACAATAAAGTGATCCAATTGGAAGAATTAGGATAACTTCCATCAGGATTATTATAATATACATCAATTCCCTGTCTGTTAAAAAAAGGAGTATTGATTCTGGTAACATTATTTGATCCAAAGCTGTCAACCGTAACCTGCTCCACACTTCTCTGGTATCCTGTTCCAATTCCCGTAATGGCAACTCTTCCAAACTGATCATACTTCGTATACAGCCACTGTCCTTTATTTTTCAATTCTGTATCCTGAGTAGCCACTAATCGATCCTGCTTGTCATACAGCATATATTCCCAGCCTTTACCGGGAAGCTTCTTTTCAACCAGCCTGTTTCTCCCGTCGTAACGGTACTGGTAGCATAATTCATCATGCTTTACAGTATTGGGAACAATATCTCCACGAATACTTGCCAATGGTGGAATGACAAATGCTAGTTGATCATATTCATTATAAACATAATAAGTATCGGCATTCTCCGTATCATTGACTACTTTCCGAACCATGACAACCTGACCTTTACCATTTTTAAATTCAATGGTTTTATTTCCGTCTTCATCGATTACCGTATTTTTGTACAATTGTGCATCTGTATATAGCCAGTTTTCTCCCAAAACAGATTTTGTTGCGCCATTTTCCCAAGTCGTAACAGTGGTAAATTTTCGTACATTATCTGCCACTGTATTGGCATCATATCCAAATTGAACGGGTTTATTCGACCAATCGTTTCCTACTTGTTTCTGGCTTAAAATACGATCCAGTGGAGAGTTTTCCAATAGTTTTTCCGCATAGATCTTTTCTGTTCCATAAGGTGTATTGGGTGCATTGGATAAGGGATTAGGAACAATAGCTCCGTTCAAGGTAGATGACTGGGGAACAGGAAGATAATCCTTTACCTGTCTCCCGAATCCGTCATATTCGATATGGGTTACCACATCCTTTCCTTGTGGGGATGCTTTGACATTGACTACCTGTTTAGGTCTTCCCAAACCATCAAAATATTGTACGGTTTCTGAAGTTTTAGGGTTTGAGAGTGTGGGGTCGGAGAGATATGTCTTTGTATAAACGTAATTTTCGGTCGGGCTTAATTGTGCTTGGACTAAACCTGCTACAAATAAAGCACTCACCGGGATAAGTATTTTTTTCATGATCTGTTTTTTATTTATCGTATTCAAAATTTAACGTTGTAGAACCTGAAGGATTACTACTGCTTGTAGACATTAGCGTTACACCTCCACTTGGTGATATTGATACATTCCACGAGCCATTGGTTGTGGATACACTAATGCTTTTGTAAGAATTAGGTCGACATAAGGTATCTAAAGTTCCGATTAAAACGCCATTAGACCAATTTGGAGCAGCCCCACCACTAGAGTTAGTTAATGGAAGACTCAAAATTGCCTTAATATGATTGGTTGAAATTTCCTGGAATGAAGAATAATATATGTCAGCAAGATATGTAGGCGTTATTGTACAAACGTATGGAGTACAATTAAAGTGTGAATTGACATAATTTTGACCATTAGTATTAATATCATTTTGAGCTTTCTGATCAGCATCTGCCTGACTTATTGTAGATGAGTATTTACCGATAGACACAGTATATGTACCTGATGCTGGAAGAGTTCCAGGAGCACAATTATTAGTCATAAAAGCTTGTTGTTTTTCATTATTGTAATAAATAACTGGGGCGTAATTATATTTATACTCTTTTACTGTTTTATTTTCAATATCTGAAACTTTTTCTAATCTGTTGGCTGTATCATATTTATAACCTTCCTTATTTCCCGATGCAGATGTAATGCTTTTAACACCAATAAGAGGAGTATGAGTGTATGTCGTTATAGTAAAATCTTTTAACGCTGGTTTATTTCTAAAATCGTTGAGTTTTGAAATTAGCTCAGACTCAGTAGTATCATCAAAATGTAAATCAGATTTCTTAACAATGTCTAAATCCAAGTAAGCATTATTATCATTTGTATTCAAACCAAAAGCCTGTATAATCTGAGTGTAATTAGCTCCTTCGATTTTTGCTATCGGCTGGCTTTGTCTGTACCCCCAAATAACCGTTACGGGGATATTATTTTTTGTTGTGTATTGTAATAAATTACCTTTAGAGTCATATTTATCATAAGTAACTTCTGTTCCCATTAAGTTTGTACTCAGGTCATATGACAACTCAGAACTTGGAAATATATTGGAAGTGTTCTCATATTTAACTTCTTGTTTGCTTAATGTCTTTCCATTCTTCTTCTTTTCTACTTCAACAGGTTTATCTAAAATATTAACATCAATTAATTTCTGTATAGATTTGTCTTTGGCATTTCTATAGTACTCTTCAGTGGTATCTCCGCTTGAGACAGTTTTTTTATAAGTTAATCTTGTATCATCATAACTGTAAAAATTTTCTTCCTTTATATTGTTGCCTGAAAAGAAATCTTCTTTGGTATTAGAGCTGGTGTTGTTAAAGTATCTCAATAAATAGTTTGAAGCGGTATAGTTATGTGTAGCATCGTGAGTATAGTTATCATAGGAGGTAAATACCTTTTGAACCTTTAAAGAATCTTTTACCTGATAATTGTATGAATATTTTATTTTTTTTATTGGATCAATAATACCTTCCTTGTAATAATTTTCAACTGTAGGTTTTCCTCTTCTTTCATCGAAAGACTGAACATATGAACTTGGAAATTTTAGGAATTTTAAAAAGTTTCTTGTTCCTTGATCAGTGAAGTTATAATCAGAGGTCATAAATTTGTCTGGATAATCATTGAAATTACTATACTTTCTTTCTACATAACCTTTCCCAGCAACCTCTTCAATAATTCTTGAATAACCTACAATGGCGTCAGTACTAAAACCTATTCCTGAAGAAATTTCAGTATGTGCTGAATTTGCAGGAGTTTTAATAAAATTAATTTGTCCTGACGATTTATTATCCTCGTTGACATATTTATAGTTAATTTCTTTGCTCACAATATTCTGTGAATCATATAATTTCATCTTGCTAATTCTAGTACTTCCAAGTATATACTTCTCTCCTTCATATATAAAATCATCATTTTCATAACTCAATTCTACAGAACCTCCAGTCGGATAAATCAATCTTTTTAGTAATCCTAGCTTGGAAATAGTTTTTGCGGATCTATCCACACCAGATGTCGTTGCATATGTTCCTTTATTTATTAATTGAAAAGGCAAAAGTTGATCCCTTACAAGATCTGGATAAAAATAAATTTTAGTTCCTGGATAATAATTGTACTGATCTTCATGAAAATTATCTTTTGAAAAGACAATATCTGAGTCATTGTTATTATAATATCCTAAAAAGTCAACTTTTGAAGAATTTCTAGGAGGAAAACTGTTGGCATCATAGTAGAATCTATAAGTTCCTAGACTAGAATCTGTAATCGAGTTTAATTTCAACCGTTTGCATTCATAATCCCCAGAAGAGCAATTTACAGAATTAAAATAATCGTAACTGAAATCCGTTTGTTTAATGATAGTACCATTTTTATTTTTTACCTGGATATTTGTCAATCCATTTCCTGGATAATCAATTCTGTTAAAAGAATATTGAAAGTCAACAACTTCTTCATCTGTTGTTATTTTTTTTATTCTTTTTGGATATAGTTGAGAGGTAGTAACTTTATTAAAAACAGCGGGATATACAAAATTAGAACCCATCCTTCCTAATTCATAATTATAGGACATAGGATAATTTCCAAAATTAACATCTCCTAAGGTCGTCAAAGATGGATGTTCATAATTATTTGTGTAACTTTCATATTCAAAATTCATTTCTCTTCCAGAATATGGATCTTTAATCTTTGTTAGGTACCAATTGTTTATCTGAAAAGCATCATGACTTATTATAGTTTGTGGATATTCTCTCAATCTAGCTGATTCAAAATCATTAAATGTATATATATATCCATTTTCACCTATAATTTCAAATTCATCAACTTGATAATAAACACCGGCTCTCCCTTTGTTACCAAAACCGGTACTCTCAAAGCCTGCACAATTTATTCTAGGTATAAGATTTAATGTATTATTAAGTTTGGCATTAGTAGAATTAAAAAAATTGGCCTTAAATTGCGTATCATTAATTTTTGTTAAATAAAATTTATCATTAAAACCAGGGGCATTAATATAATAAAAATCGGGTGCTGCATCTACAAAGAAATCATCATTTGCTCCAATTTTAGTGTTAATACAAAGTCCATAGTTATTATTATTTACTAGCATAGAATATTCCTTTGTCAAATATCCCTTTGATTGTCTATACCATTCTAGTGATAGTTCAGGTTCAAAAGTTGCAGTTGTGTAATAAGTATATGACTCCGTAAAGTCATTCATGTCATTGACTTTTACAGTAAGATTCCCGCCTGCATTTAAGCTCCAGCCTAAACCAACTGATGTTGCAATATCAGCAACTTTATTTCCTTTAGTATTATAAGAAAGCCCTAGAGGTAATTTAATTTTTCCGAAATTAATATTATATATCGGAATAGATATATCTGTCTTTCCTATATAACCCAATGATGGAAAATCACTATACTTCATTAAGCTTGCTACTTCCGGTGTAGCAACACTTTGCATTTGTTTATCAAGTAAATTTATCTGTCCCTTATATATTGTTCCTATCAATAAAGGCAAGAACAGAAACATTTTATATTTAATTCTCATTTTTGTATTCTATTTCTTTATAAGTTTAGCATTCGCCGTTTTATTTGTATCAGTTTTTATAGTGATGAGATAAGCTCCCTGAATCAAATTCTGAGTATTCATTTTCGTTACCTTATTCTTGGTTTTCAAACTTTGCAATTGTCTTCCCGACATATCATACATCAAAATATCAGCTTCTTTAAAATCAAATTCGATTTCCACATAAGCATAATCTGATACTGGATTCGGATAGATCTTAATATCCTGTTTTTCAATCAACTGATCAATCTGCTTATCTCCCAATTTTACAATCTTCCAGTTTTCTTTTCCTAATTCCTCTGCACTGGTTCCTGCAAGGATGATCGAACCGTCTCTGTTTAATTTTATATCAGACAATCTTTCCTCCTTCTTTCTCGATTCTCCCTTTACATGTTTTCTCCACTGCTCATTACCATTTTGATCAAGATATAACATCCAAAAAGTTTCATCGTCATTTTCAATCCTTCCTTCTGCCTGAGTATAGCCTCCTAACAAAATCCCTTTAGACTTCCCGCTTCCATCTTCCATCATCCCGCTTATCACACTCATTCCCATCAAAACATCCCTGTTTTTGAAATTGTAAGATTTCTGCCAGATTTCTTCTCCTCTTTCATCGAGGGAAATCAACCATAAGTCTGTTCCTTCTTCGATTCCTACAGATTTATTTCCAGACCTTTCCGATCTTGATTCTCCTCCGATTAAATATCCTGTTGATGTTAGAGCCAAGGTTCTCAAATGATCATCACCTTTTCCTCCAAAGTTCTTTTCCCATTCTACTTTTCCGTCTTTTGAAAGTTTAATGATCCAGTAATCGCCTTCACCGAAATTGTTGGTCGATTTTGGATAACGGGATGCGGGATTCGAGGTTTTACTGTCTGAACTTTGAACTTCTGAACCCGAACCACGAAACTCGGAACTCCTTGAATATATTCCCAATAAAGCGCCACCATCCTTTGTTGGAATCATTTTTTCAACTTCATCGAGTCCTTTTCCTCCTAAAACAAGTTGTGATAATTCTTTTCCGTTTTTATCAAGCCTTACAATGAGAACATCTTTCGATCCGTAACCCTTCATTTTAGAGTCCTGAGCGGAGACGAAGGATCCGGCCACAAAAAATCCGAAATCTGTGGTTTGAATAACAGCTCTTGCTTCTTCATCAGAAGCTCCGCCAATGGTTTTCTGCCACAATTCATCTCCAAATTCATTGAGTCTAATCAGCCAAAAGTCTGATCCTCCTTTGGATTCGTCTTTTTTATCCAATCCTTTTCCTGAATAAGAAGTTCCTGCCGCTAAAAATCCACCTTCCTGAGTAGCCACTGTTGCTGACAGGAAATCATGATTCTGCCCTGAGAAATATTTCTCCCAGACTTCTTCTCCTTGCTGGTTTAATTTTATAAAATGATAGTCATAACCGTTATTCTGCTTACTTCCAGCTCCCATCTTCTGGCCTCCAGCCTGAATCGAGCTTCCTGTAATGAGATATTGCTGATCGATGGTTGTGGTAACCTGACTTAAAAAATCTTGAGTCGAGGATTTAATGTCTTTCTGCCAGACTACTTCCTGAGCAGATGTACTCAGAATTGTGCACAAGAAAAGTGCACCTGTGTAGAATTTATTCATAACCCGTGTTTATTATGGTTAATAGTTTGTTTAAAATTTTTCGCAAAATTACCTTTTTTACTTCACTATAAAAAGATTTATTAATGACATTTAATGTGATAATTTGTCTTTTCTGTTAATGTAATGCAAAAATATAACTGCAAAGCGACAAAACTCGTCGTATTATTTTGTAAAAATCCTTCAATGAATTAATATGTAGGAAAGCCTTTTGGTAAAATGTTGTATTAAAATTTTCATCTTAAACTCTCAATTCAATACTATTACAAAAAAAAACTGGTGACCGAGAATTCGGTCACCAGTTTTTAATTATTTTAAAAAATTTTAATCCAATTCAGCTTTAGAAAATAAATCCTGGATCAGCATTTCGTCTTCACAAGCTTTTTTAAAGTCCAAGACAAACTCTTTCAGGCTTTCAGGATTTGAGGAATAGGCACAAAACATATCTGCTTCGGGATCGAATTTGATATCTCCTGACAAACCGGATTTTTTCTCGTTCAAAAAAACCTTTGCCAATGATGTCCAATCGTATCCGTTGCCTTCAAAACCTTCATTTTTTCGCCATTCGAAAATTTCGGGTTTGTAAGATCCTGCATTCAAACATACTGAAAAAGTTTTTTCTGAGGCTACCCAAAAAAAGGGTTTAATCGTTGTTTCAAAGTTGTAGGCTTCCATACTTTAATTGATTTTATTTTCCTTACTTAAAGATAATAAAATTCTTTTTTGGTCAACTTTTTATAACATATATTAACTTTTCCCTTCCGTTTTTTTAATCTACAAAGAGATCTTCAATTTCAAATTTTTCACTGATCTGGCAATAGATTTCCTTATCAGGATATTCTTTTTTAGCTTTAAAAACCAAAGAAATGACCGTCTCCGGAAGGAATCGGATTTCCGTAAGCTTCATTTGTTTTTCTAAATTTTTATAATCCTTTTCAACAGGTTGATAATTCGAATCCGTATAAGCTGAATCTATTAAATCTTTGGATATTTTGCTTTTTAACTCACCTAAGGTTTCGTTTGAAAATTTCCTGATCCATTTTTCAGAATCTGAGATCAATTCTGTAAAATCTTCCATCTGAGTGTATGAATCTTCAATATCAAATTCTACATTCACCCCGTTTTCGAGAAAATCATATTTCCCGATGACAACATTATATATTAATTTTAAATCTTTAAATGGTTTCAATCTATTCATTTTTTTCGTTCATCAGCATTTTATCTATAATTAATGATGAATGTGATTTTGGTATAAATTTTAAAGTAATCAAAAATGATTATTCTACAAATAAATCTTCTACCTGAAATTCATTATCAATCTGGCAATAAATATCCATATCGGGATATTCTTTTTTAGCCTTAAAAACTAAGGAAATAACCTGATCAGGGAAGAAACGAACATCAGTAAGTGTAAGTTCATTTTCCAGATCTTTGTAATCTTTTTCGGTTGGTTTGTAATCTGAGTCTGAATATGCCGAATCGGTAAGTTCTTTGGCTATTTTGGTTTTCAACTCATTCAGGTTTTCCTGTGTCAGGTTTTCGATCCAGTTGTTTGCATCTGAGATAAGTTCTGAAAAGTCGTCCATTTCAGTATCATCCTCTTCAAGGTCGAATTCTACATCCACTTCCCCATCGTAATAGTTGTATTTACCGGTTACTACATCGTCTTCCAGCTTTAAATTTTTGAATTTGTCCATTATTTATATTTTGTTCTTTTTCTTTTAAGAATATTGTATTTGTATGTTGTTGCATTACCTTTTGCATCAATTTCTGTCTGCAGTACAAACCTGTTGTCGAGCCTTTCCCATTTGTAGATTTTTCCTGTAGAAGAAGCCGTATACTCTGCCGTAACACCTTTTGCATGGACAAAATCACGGATCGCAGGCTGACAGCCGGGACGACATGGATTCAATTCTCCCGTCATTTTGAGGTGATCTCCGGGTTTTACCATTCCGTCTATATCTTTCAGGAATTTTCTTTCCGTATGGGTAAGCAAGGCTTCCTGCTGATTCAGTCTTCCGCCACCTTTTTCTCCTCCGCTGATATACTCATCCGAAAAAATAGTTTTTCCTCCTCTCACAAGTTCCGCATCCAGGTCATGATGCTCGAGCCCAAAAACGTCCGTATATTTATTAGGATCTACGACGTACCCGTAAAAATTCGGGAGACCGCCCTTCAAACCAATAGGATCCTGACTTATATAATTTCCGCTTTTAACGTCATAATATCTGAATCTGTTGTAGCAAAGCTCTGTTTCTTCATCATAATATTGTCCCTGGTAGCGGAAAGGCATAAAATTATTCTCTCCTTTTTCTTTTTTGATATCACCATAAATACTGAGCTCCCGTTCCCAGATCAACACCCCGTTTTCATCAAAACCCTGAATAGGATTTCCGATATAATCTGAGATGATCGTATATTTTTTATCATTAAAAATTTTAGCTCTTGGAACAAAAGAATCTGCCTCATACACCCATGTCACCACATTATCTGTGGGTTCTTTCTGAATAATCACTTTTCCTTCATCATCTACAAAAGTTTTTGGTTCTTCTTTAATATCATAACTCCATTCGTGTAAAAGAATATTTCCGTCCCAAATATAACGAGTTATTTTTTTGTTTCCAATTTTTGAAATTCGTCTGCCGATCGCATCATATTCAAAACTTATTTCTTTTCCGTCCGGTCGCTTTACTTTTGCAAGCATTCCGTTAGCATTCCAGAAATAAGCCCAGTCTCCGGATTCCCATTCCGGATCTTGAATTTCGGAAGGAGTATTTTCATAAACATCCGGCAAATGATCTACTTCCTGCAGTTTCGGCTTCATCAACCATTCAGCGGCAATGGATCTGTAATAAGGATGAGAATTGTTTTCTTCTTCTTTTTGATTTGGTTTAATATTATTAATCGATCTTTTGCTTTTTAACAATAAATTTCCTTCATTGTCGTAATGGTAGAACCAGTTTTTGTCACGCATCAGCTTTCCGCCTTTGTCGTAAACACGGTCGTTTTGTCTTGCACTTTCATACAAACAGCCTATTTCATCAGGATTTTTGTACTGAATTTCTCCATTGGAATATTCTGCAGCTACCAGGCTTCCAAAAGCATCATAATCAAATCTTGTCCTGCTGCCCATCACTCTGTCTAAAACCTGCAGCAACCGACTACCTGAAGCCCAATGATAGTCTTTATGGAAAGCTGTACCGGTTTTATTAACCATTACTTTCTGGCTGACCGGCATTCCGGTATGGTCGCACTCGAAAATACTTTCAATGCCACCTGTCATTTCACGGGAAAATAACTGTCCGTTTCTGCTGATATCAAGATTCATCTGCCAAGGCTGGTGAATTCCTTTTGTTATGGCTTTTACATAATTAAGCTGTCCAAGATCGTTGTAAGAATAGTCGATTTCTGCTCCCAAACTGCTTTTTAAACCTACAAGATTTCCTAAATCATCATATTCATAATTAATAGAATGATCGCCTTGCTTTTCAGCGGTTACAAACCCAGATTTATTTCTCTGGAAACTTACGCTGCTGATTTCATTATCAGCTTTAATGAGCATTCCGTAAGTATCATACTGATAGGCTTCCCAGGTTCCGTCCGGATAATGGGTCTGGGTAAGTCTTCCGGCAAGATCATATTCATAAAAGATATCTTTTCCATTCTGAGTACGGCTTTGGGTAACCATTCCGTCTTTATTTCTTACAAAAAACTTTTGCTGGCCATCAAATCCCGTTTCACCGATAATATTGCCATTATTATCTCTTTCAAAATAATAAATTTCTCCTTTTTGATTGGTAATACTCATCAGATTTTCATAAGCATCATACCCGAAAACCAGGGTTTCCTCTTTTTTATAAGTTAAGGCATTTCTCCGAACCTGGCGCTTCAGGCTTCCCATCGGGGTGTAGCTCATCAGCCATTCTGCTTTTCCATCGGTTGCATAAACCGGAAGGTCATAGGCGTCATAGCGAAGTTTCAATGGCAATTGTCCCTGTTCGTTTACTTCGGTTATTCTTCCCATTTTATCCCTGTTCCAGACTGTCCTGTTTAAAGGTTGCTTACTGAAAGCCAATAGTCTTCCGTAGTCATCGTATTTCCAGTACTGTTCGGTGCCGATACTGCTGGTCAGTTTTGTGATCTGTAACCTTTGATTATACTCATAATGTGTAGTAACATTCTGTTTTGAAGCACTTTTTGCAAGTCTTTCATTTTCATTATACTCGTAAGCTACCATTTCTCCGTTGGGATCGGTATAATTTGTAATTCTCCCCATTTCATCATAACTCCAGCTTTCCGAAGTTCCTGATGGTGAAAAACGGGCAATTATCTGCCCCAGCTCATTATGTTGATAATGATATTCTTCTCCGTCCGGGGTATGAAAAGTTTTAATATTTCCCATTTCATCATAAGTATAGCCCTGAACTCTTCCTTCCGGGGTTCCTATCATTTTCAATTCGTTGTGGGAAGTATAATCGAACCAGGTTTCACCGCCTTCGCCGTCAATTTGCTTATAAACCAAAAGATCTTCATCATAATAATATCTTTCGGTTTTATTATTTTGTTTCGGATAAATGACTTCAGTGTAGCCTTCCTCTTCATTATACTTTAAAAAACCTTCCATAAAGCCTTCCAGACCTTTGGTATGAACTACCCTGTCTTTTTTGTCATATTCCCAATGATAGCTCATTTCGTTTCTGTTGGTTCTTTTGATCACCCTGTTTTGATCATCATATTCAAAAACGATTGCTTTTTTGTGAATATCCCAGACATGAGTAAGATTTCCACGTTCATCATAATTGTAACGAACCTGAAGATCTCTTTTATTTTTATAGCAATAATATACTTCCGAAACTTTTTTAAGCTCAGGATGAAGCACGGTTTCTATGCTGAAACCACTTTTAACATCTTTAATATTTTTTAAAACAATATTTCGACCCTGATATTCGTATTCCCTGATCGTGCCGTCTCCGTATTCAATTTGAATTACTTTAAAAATACTGCCTTCCGTGATATGATGAAAACGCTTATAGGTATAAATATCCGTTCCTTTTCTGATGATCCAGATACTACTATTCGGACGATACTGCCAGATTTTCTGACTTCTGTAATAGGTTAACTCCTCACCAACCGGCGGAACGGGAATTGGCATCGGCTGCAACTCTTCAGGATGAACCCACACTGCCACCTCATCTTCCTCATCCGGAACGATATACAAATCGTGTGCATTGAAAATTCCGTTTCCTAACATTCCGTGCTGATAAGGCCTGTCGCTGTACCAAACATTTGTCCATTGAAGGGAAGTTCCGGCTTCAATCTCAAAATCGTCCCACTCAAACAACATGGCTCCGGAAGCGAAATTCACAGGTTCCAGACCCACTTTACATAAAACTCGTGAAACAGGATTCGTTTTCCCGAATTTTCCCTGTAAAAAGTGATTAAACTTTGTAACCCCTTTTCCTAAACTTTTCGTTAAGCCTCTCATTAAAGCCATTCCTGCAAAACGCATCAGCATTTCGCCCGGCGTGTACACGTGAGGAACAAAAGCTCCACCCACCAAAACAGGACCTCCCGTATTGATCTGAATATATAAACTTGAAAAATTATTATAAAAAGCAAAATAAGCCAACGGATTTTTCTTCGGTTTGTTTGGCATTGCAGGAAGCATGGTCATCCCAAAAGGCAGCCCCATACAAGTCAGAACCTGCTGTGGCTGATTTCCGCTCATTTTACTTCCCTGTCCCAAAACGGTTTGCGCACCATAATATACTTCGCCTTCATGTGGAGCTTCCTGTGGAAAAGGAATCATATAAACAGGAATCAAAGAAGTGACGTGCTTGAAAGGAATGACAACGCCCATCACACTTGTGGTAGTGGTCGCTTTATGTCTTCCGTGAACATATATTGAACCTCCCATCGGAATACTTTCCGGAAGGTCTGGTTTTAAATTTCTTATAAATTGCGGAACCGGAATGCTGAATTTGATATAATCCATCACATCAAAAACGATCCCGATAAAAGGGTGTGGCAACGGCAGCGGAATCAGCATAAATGACGGCGGCGGCGGAATCAGAGTCCAGTGGATATCGATCGCCAGTACAATATCAAAATGTTTGCTCGTATGCTGAATGGCGGTTGGAGAAATAGCCGGTGTATTAACCTTGATTAATTTAACCTTACTTTGCGGTGCCGTATTTTCTGCAGATACGGAAGTTCCGCCTCCACCTCCTCCGCTCGATTTTGATTCTCCGCCGTCTCCTCCAGCTACGGATTTTACCATTGAAACAGGATTTAGGGAGTCGAAATTATTTTTCATTCCGTTTTTCCAGCCTTGAGTTGTTTTTTCTTTACTGAACGAAGTAACATCCGCGGAAACACTCAGCGACCTGTCCGGATTCATATCTGGCTTTGCAACCTTTATTTTTTTTATTTTATTTTGATCTGCCATGATATTTTAGTTTGAGATTTGGTGTGTTACATTTTTAATGCAAATTTTCTTTGAACCATTAAGATTTTTCAGATTTAACTATATTTTGGCTTTTCAACACTTACTTTCCAGTCATCCCCAAAATAATTTTTCATTTCGTTATCTAATACTGTTTTTTTGTCGTTGTCTCCTTCATATTTAATAAAAAGCATGGATGCTACAAATTTCAGACTGCTTGATTCCCTTGTGGAAGGCTCCATTAGTTTTGCTATATCCATACATTTTTCGAAATACTCGATCATTTTATCTTTTGTAAGAACCGTATCATTCAATGTTCCGATAATTTTGTAACATTCGATGGCCATTGCATATTCTCCAATTTTCTGTGCAACTTCAGCCGCTTTTTCGAATGCTTTTTCCGCCCTTGATTTTTTTGAATTTCCTAATAAATAACTCCCGTAATTCATATACATCTGAACTTCCAACGGAGTATCCGGTTCTACCTCTTCAAATATGGTTCGATAGGTATCTTCTGCTCTTTCCTTCTTCTTATCGGCGATGTAAGCCTGCGTCAGCATGAAGTAGGCAGAGATTTCGCCTTGTTTGTTTTTTTGTTCTTTGGCTAATTTTACGGCCGTTTTTAAGGCAAATTCGGCTTCCTTGAACCTTCCTTTGCTTAAATGATTGCTTGCCGTAAGAATCTGCTGCTGAAAATCCGTATCTGCACTATTTTTCTTTCGATTCGTATGCGCAGCGGTGTTCTGCATCAGCTGATGAATATCCACTTCAACCCTGAAGCTGTGAGCCGAAGCATTTTCCGGTAAAGTTTTATAGCTATGATGCTCTGCCCAAACCAGTTTGATGTCCTGATTTCCTGATTTTTCGCAGATTTCGCACCATTCTTTTACCCAGATGGACAATTCTTTACTGTCATTAATTCTGACCGGAGCGATGTATAAAAAGATCTTCGAATTCTGAATATTAGGAAAATTCTTTTTTAATTCCAATAAAGGAAAAAATGCTTTGTAGGCATCTGTTTTAAACTTTTCATCGGAAATATTCAATTCCCATTGCGGAATATTTTTTTCGCTTTTTTCGAGCATTTCATAATATTCTTTCCATTCATCAAATAATGCCTGTCCGAAAGAATCCATCCCGTTAAATTCCTGATAATGAACTAAAAAAACATCCTCACCGTCGTAATCTTCAGACAATCTTGATTTTATAAATCCGTCAAAAAGATCGGTCTCATGCTTTTCTCCCAAACAGATCAACATCGGCTTTTCCCCGTTTTTGGAAACGACGTTCTGCCACTGTCTTTTTAATTTTACCAACTCCAGATCTACAGGATTCATCAGTTTTTTTTATGTTATTTTGAACCTTGGTTACTACTTATTTTTTAACACTAAGCTTCACGAAGATTTTTTTATTACTAACTCTTTTAGTCTCAAAAAGGTGCTCTGCTTAACAAAGACTATAAAGGTTTTTATTAAATATCAAATTATAGATAATTGGAAATTTAATTCAATTTCACGGTTCCGCTTACGATATTGGTTTCGCTTCCCCCTCCGATGTTAATTTTTGCACTGCTGAGATTTGCTTCGGTTTTGGCTCCCATTGAAAGTGTGGTTGTTCCGACATCCAAAGTCGTCGATTCAATACCGATTCCTGAGGTAGGATCTCCACCTTCCGGACCAACACCTATTCCTACACTGGCTGTACCGCCAACACCGATATTATCACCCTGAACCATGATTTCTTTACCTTTAATCACGATATTTCCATCTTTATCAAGGAAAATCGAGCTGCTTCCGCAAGTCAATGTGATTGAAATCTTACTGTCTACACTGATATTTCCGGCTCCGTCAAGAAAAACAGAATTTTGATCTTTATCTCTTACAGTCATTCCTCCACCGTCGTCGAGACTGATGGTATGACCGCTTTTGCTGCTTAAACTTTTAATATTATTTCCGGCTCCGCCGCCACCGCCAACACCGCCGTGGAACATACCTCCCATTACGAAAGGTCTGTCGGGATGCTGATGCGCGAAATTCACGACAACCTGGTCGCCAACTTCAGGAATCGCCATAAAACCACGATTTTTACTTACTTTTTCACTTCCACCGCCATCAGGAGTCATTACACGAATGTATTCCGTTGTGGTAGAACCGTTTTGCCAGTCAAACTGCACCTGAACTCTCCCCTGATTTAAAGGATCTGTGTTTGAAATTACCTTTGCAAACTGAGAATCTGCTTTCGGAGTCTGAAATTCAGGACGTGGGATGAAGCCCGTATCAGAAGCAATCGCATCAAAAGTCCCTGTATAATAACCTCTTGCATCCACCTCGTGATTCACTTCCGTGATCATTAATTTGGTAAAATATGACGTTTCATTACTGTCATTTTTTCGCATTTCGATATCTGCGATACAACCCGGATATAAAAACGGAACCGTCGTTGTTCCTGAAGTGACAAAAACATCAGAAGCCTTACTTCCGGCCGTTCCTTTCTGAGAAGTTTCCACATCCATGAAAGAGGCGGCTTTGATGGGTGCCACTCTCAGTGAAGGAGTTGTAAATGTTTTTTCTGAAATTTCATATGCCCGTTTTGCAATATCTGAAGTATGGGAAATTTTTGAACTTCCGGTGGTTAATTTTTCATTTTTACTGCTGTTGTAGCCGTAGAAACTTGGATTAACGTGTTGTGCTTTCATCCTGATTTTAACATCATTCACACTGCTTCCATAGGTTAGTTTCACAGGTTTTTCCTGAGGGGGAAGTTTCCCGAAATGCAGCACTTCACCGTCATAATAAAACTGTTCGCCATACGCTTCCGCCATTCTTGCCAGATAATTGTAATGCGTTTCTTCGTATTGAGAGCTGTAGGAAACATTTCCGTGCTGTGCATCGACCCTGAAATCGAATCTGCCTTGTCCGAGACCTTCTTTGATGACCTGATCTGCGATGCTGTTTAAGCTGATTTCCTGTCCGCCCCCAAAACTCTGAATATGCGGTGCGGCATCAAGGAGAACTGTCGGGCTCGATCCTGTAAGCACAATATTTCCAAGACTTCCTTTTTCCTGGCTGAAACCCACTTCTGTGATGACGCCCACGAAACTTCTTTCAGGGCCGTCTTCTACGTCTTTATATTTGAAAATAACCGTAATTCTTTTTCCCAGAAAGTTCTGTGCTTCCTCAAGGTTATGATTTTCCGCGCTTCCCAGGGTATCATGAGCCAACATCAGGCTGAATTCATGATGTCTGGTTGCACTTTGCTTTAACTGAAAATGTTTGAAATGCTTTACCGTTTTTCCTTCCACCACAATATCGAGCTTCACGACACGGTTGATGCCCTGAATCTGGCTTTCGGGAATTGCTTTTGCATTGTGTATTTTTGAAGTCGGCTGCTGTGACCAGACTTTGTCTTCTACCAAGGTGGGCGAATTGGGCTGTAATTTTTGATTCATCAGCATATTGGAAGCCCCCTGAACAACTCCGGTGTAAGCCTGAGCCTGAGCCAGTTTTTGAGTGGTCTTCTGAACAGTTCCCTTTGTTTTCTGCTGAATTTTTTCCGTCGCCTTGCCGAGCGCCTGATTTTTTGCCACCTCTTTCATTTCTCCCAATTGTTTTGTCATGGAAGGTTTTGCTGCTGAGGAAGGTATTTTTGGCGTATTGTCATCCTGAAACATAGCCTTAAGATTTTGGTTGGTTGGTGTGTTTTGTTTTTAAATGCTAAAATTTATTCGATAAAAAATCAAATAAATTCTCATTAATTCAATTTCAATAAAGTACTGGTTGCTCCTCCATTGAAGTGTCTGAAATAATTTAGTTTCAAAAAATGAAAAAAACAGAATAGCATTCTCTATGCGAGCGCACTATTCTGTAACCAATTTTATTTTTACTAAGATGATTGAATTTTAATTACTTAGCTCCCGGCCATAGACCTTCGTATTTCGAATTTCCGTAGTCGATTGTTTCTGCGCTTACGATGAAACTGATCAACATACTGTTTTCGTCTACCGCGTCAAAATCAACTTCGTGCTGGATTACATATCCGTTTTCCCATGTAAGGGTAATCAAAGTACCTTCTTCGTGAGATTTGTTGAAAGTGATTTCACCTGTTGTAGGCTTGTATTTTCCGTTTAGTAAGCTTTCAAGGATGTCAGATTTTTCAGTTGCTTCCACTGTAAGCTTAATGATTGCGTTGGAAGGGTCTGAAGCTACTCTACCAGAAACGTCCGTAGATCTTGAAACGCTGTAGTTTAGTTTTAATAATTTTTGAGCTTCGCCTCCGTTGAATTTTAAGATTCCTCTTGAATTTGCTGCCATGATTTGTAAATTTTAATCGTTAATATTTTGTGATTTGGTGTGATTTGTTGAGTCAAAGATAGACTACATATTTTTAACCTGAAAATTTTAAAATATCAATTTTAATTTTTGTCGTAATTCTACGATTTGATGTCGTAATTCTACGACAATGGAAATAAAACAATTCATAATTAATTAAAAACCAATACAATAAACTATAAATTAATAAAATAAAAATATTAATTTTTCACACTACAAAGGGAAATATTAAGAAAATTTAAGATATTTTTAATGATTGTTAACATTTATTAATTTTAATTTTTAAATGAAAAAAATCCGGGAAGATTTGTACTTTCCGGAATATTATTTTTTGTTAATTCACAATTTTTTTTTAACACATAAGTCACATGAGATTTAGATTTAAACTTAAAATATAAGATCACATGAGACGAAAATCGGAGATTTTTACAAATTTCTGTTTTCTTGTTTGGAGTTTAATAATAATGACCTTAAAATAATCGTGTTATTCTTTGTGCCTTTTATGGTTAAATTTTAAATTTCAATTATTTATAAGAATCATGAAACTCTCTTTCGGTTTTAAAAATCCTTGTGCTGTCAATTTTTATCGGATATCCTCCTACCAATACTTCGAAACTCTTATTATCAGGAGCGATTTTAAACTCAACATTGAAATTTTCGCCGGCATTTTCAAACTGGTCATCCGTTTCCAGCCAGTTGAAAAAAGCTCTTCCTATGTATTGTTCATCTTTTGCGGTTTCCCAGGTGAAATTCAATTCTTTCGGGATAGCTCTTTCTTTTATGGGAATTTTATCGATCCACGGGCGCAAAATGACCTCTTCTTCCCCGTTGTAATAGCTGATATTGGATTCGAATAATTTTAATGCTTTATTTTCAGAAGTAAACAATGGCTTCCATGAATATTTTCGCCTGTAATCGTCCCACTCTTTTGGTTTTACATCCATAAACCTGTTCTTCTTCATTTCTTCACGCGTAACAGATAATTTTGAGAAAAATTTTTGTTCTAATGCTTTATCATCTTTTATGACTTCAGCCTGAAATTTTCCCAACTCGATCTGAACGGCCCGAAACCTCAGCCAAACCACCACCATCCCTTTCGGAGCAAAACCGAAAACGAGCGTTGTAAAGCTATTGTAGGGATTTTCTGCATTGCTGTACCTTTCATTTCTTCCGAGGTTTTTATATTCTTCCAACGGTTTATCGTACAGAGAAGCTTCCCTCTGAGCGTAGGCACGCTGCATATATTCTTTAATTTTATCTACCGGAAAATCTGCTTTCAGGTGATAAAAAGTATCTTCATACCTCGAAAAATAGGTAATATCTGCACCAATGGGCGTTCCGTGCTGTTCGGTCCAGCCTTTGCCCGAAGTTCCCCATGTTCCCGATGAACTTCCGTAAGGCAGAGTTGCGGGAATGCCTTCCAATGTGATGATTTTGTCCTCGACAGGAGTAACGATCATATCATTGTTTGGGCTACTGATTTCTACATTGAATTCTGGCAGTTTTTCTTCTTTCATTTTCTGGCAACGTATATTCTGGAAAAGGAGTATAAAAAAAAATAATATTTTTATCGTTTTATCCATTCTGTATATTTCTTTTACGGTATTGGGCGGCAAGTGCGCCTCTTTTTTTCGGTGCATTGTCATTGGGCTTTGCATCGAGGCCGATCTGGTTGGCTTTTACCGACCAGTGGAGATATTGATTTCTTAATTTCTTTAAATCTTCTTCGCTAATATGTCCCAAATACGATATCGCCTTAATATCCTGCTTGTACTTCGCTGCAGACGGCTTTTTCCCTGCTTTAAAATCATCAACATATTTATTTCTAAGTTGATTGCAGGCATTCATATAAGAGGATAGCTGACTGTAGATTCCGCTTAAAAAAGGATCGTTTATTTTATGATTTTCATTAATTAAATCTTCCAGATACTTCACTTCATGCTGTTTTGAGTAGTGAAACATTTGGTTTAAAGGAATTTTATCATATTTATTGGAAAGTTTTCTTTTTCCTACAAGACCATAATATAGGGAAGTTTTGTTCCACCAGCGGTCATAATTAACATCTTTTTGAGTAAAATATTTGATTTCCAATTGATTTTCGTGATACCAACCTTCATCCACCACAATTTTTTTGAACGTTTCACATTCTTTGTGGGTATTTACATTGTCGTAAGGGTCGTAATAATCGCAATAAAGAACCGAAATTTCCTGATCGCCTTCACCGTAAGAACCGCCGATATCGGAATGTACTCCGGGAAGGGTGAATTCCAGGCCGTACAAGCCTGTACTGTCGATATTCGTTAAATCAAAATTATCCCTATATTCATCATCAGAAGCCAGCTGCAGCACAAAATTCACTTTTCCGCCTCCTACTGCATCGAGTCCCAATTGTTTGGTATCATTATCAATTCCGAAACCACCTCTGTGATTGAGTCCGTAAGACGCAACCGTATCGTACAATCCCGCAAAACGGAATTTGATCTCCTTCACCTCAAGATCCTGCGCCAGAAGGCAAGCCCCGAAATAACCATACCGCATGATAAACTGCAACTTAGAACCGTCTTTATCTTTAATGATCAGATTATCACTATTAATAAATTCAGGAGGAAAAACCTGTAAAATCTCTTTTCCCCGCGAATATGAAATCAATGCGGGAGAATTGGCAACGTGTATAAAATGCCTTGCTGCAGCGGCTCCACGACTGAAACCGAAAACGTTTACCGTAAGGACATTGATGGGTTTTAAATTATTTTTAAGCTTATCAACAATCGCTTCAGCGCCTTTTTTACAACCTTTGGCAACTTTCGCCACAACACCTGTACTTCCAATTCCCTGCGCAACACCTCCGATGACACTGTCACTTTTTCTGTCTTCCGTTCCGATGCCTTCAATATACCATGTTACCTGGTTTTGAGCGTTCGGATCTATCGTATCGTAACCACGGGCTACGTTGGTAAAATCGTTGTTGTAGCTATCGTCTTTATCGCTGCTGGCTTCTTCAAAACCACCGCCAAGCTGAGTGTTGGTTTTATTATTTTGTGTACCGTCGAAAAATAGATTTAAACTCACATCTATTGTATTGACGGGCTTATCATTAGGATTAATAGTTTGAGCCTTATTATAGCTCACTCCCGTATCTTTTCCTTTCTGTTCAACGGTTGCAGTACTGTTGTGACTGATGCCTTCTTTGGCAAAAGTCCTGTTATCTCCTCCCGTCTGCATGACTGCTTTTCCTTCTACAAAATACTCGATGCTCATTGTTAGTGATTTTTAGATTTCTCGCCACTATTATTCTGAACTTCTTTTTCTGCGTGATGTTCCACCTTTCCCTGGCTGCTTACTTCGACCCCTTTAAGGCTGGTTAATTTATGTTCCTTTTCACCATACACTTCCATATCTCCTTTTACGTAATGGCTCATTTTTCCGACAACATTGGTCATGAAATCTGCACCTGTCGTTAAATATTTCATTGAACCTACACTTTCCGTATGATTGGCCATAATGGTGTCTGCTTTATTCATTCCGACATTGGTGGTCATGTTTTCACCAACGTTGATATTCATATTTTTGCAGTTTAAAGTCATGGTTTCCGGGGCGGTAATTGTAATATTGCTTCCGGTTGTATCCAAATGAATTTCGTTTCCTGATTTATCGGTGATGATGATGCTTTCATCTTCTGTAAACACCACTCTGTGACCGCTTCTTGTCTGAATAGATTTCACCCTGTTATCCACTCCGCCGCCAAGTCCGACTCCGCCATGAAACATTCCTCCCATTACAAAAGGTCTGTCGGGATGGCTGTGAACAAAATTCACCATCACCTGATCTCCCACTTCCGGAATCGCCACATATCCTCTGTTTTGAGTGATCTGATCGGTTCCTCCCGCATCGGGACTCATCATTCTGATGAAATGTGTTGTATCATTGGTCTGCCAGTCGAATCTTACCTGTACTCTTCCCTGACCTTCCGGATCTGTATTGGAAATTACCGTTGCAATCTGCGGTTCAGCTTTAGGAGTTTTAAATTCAGGTTTCGGCAAAAATCCGGTGTCTGAAGCAATACCTTCAAAACTTCCGGTGTAATGGCCGATCGTATCAATTTCATGGGTCGATTCCGTTACCATGATTCTTGTGAAATAAGAAGATTCATTCGTATCCGGTTTACGCATCTGAACATCTACCACGCAACCCGGATGTAAAAACGGAACCGTGGTATTTCCCGATAAAGAAAATACATTGACAGCCTGACTTCCAGACGTGCTTTTTTGAGAATATTCTACATCGAGATGGGTTGATGCTTTAATCGGAGCTACCTGTAAAGCCGGTGTTTTATAAATTTTTTCGTTGTGTGCATATGCTGTTTTGGCCAGATCGCTCACATGCTGAACAGGAGTTTCACCGGATGTCAGCTTTTCATTTTTACTGCTGTTGTAGCCGTAAAACTGAGGTTTTGTGTGAACAGCTTTTAATTCAACCTTAATATCATTGGCGCTGCTTCCGTAGGTTAATTTTATCGGTTTATTCTGAGGCGGAAGCTTTCCGAAATGTAAGACTTCACCGTCATAATAAAACTGTTCGCCATACGCTTCAGCCATTCTTGCCAAATAATTGTAATGCGTCTCGTCGTACTGACTGCTATAAATAATCTGGGAATAATCGTTGGTATCAACTCTTACATCAAAACGGCTGGAATCAATGCCTTGTTTAATGACTTCATTGGCGATAATTCCCATATTCACCGGTGATCCACCCCCGAAACTCTGAACGTGCGGTGCCCCATCCAATAAAATTGTCGGGCTGTAACCTGTTAAAACAATATTCCCAAGGCTCATCTTTTCCTGGCTGAATCCTACGCCTGTGATGACTCCCACAAAAGTTCTTTCGGGACTATTTTCGATGTCTTTATATGAAATGACCGCCGTAAGACGTTTTCCGAGAAACTTATTGGCTTCTTCCAGCGTGTGGGTTTGCCGGTCTCCCAATGCATCATGAGCTAACGTAACGCTGAATTCATGATGTCGTCTTGAGCTTTGTGTCAGCTTAAAATGTTTGTAATACTTGATTACTTTACCTTCGATCACCAAAGAAAGTTTCACGAGTCTGTTGATTCCCGTATGATGGTTCTCCGAAATTCCGTCGGCATTCTGAGCGGGACGGAACGAAGGGTTTTTCAGTATATTTTGTGATTCTGTTTTCATATTACCTGTGATTTGGATCTGTTAAACATTATCGCTTAGTGTCGTTATTGTTTGGTAGTTAAAGTGTTTCCTTCTTTTATTGATCTTGAAAGTATTTTGTTTTTCCTTAATAAAAAATCAGGCATTAAATCTGTCGGAAGATATAATGTACTTTCCCCTTTCTGCTGAAGCTCTTCGGTAATTCCGGGATTCCAGGAGAGCAGCTTGTCGACTTCCACGTCGAGTTCGTCTGCAATGATATTTAAATTAAAACCTGCATTGATATCCGTCTCTGCCAATTGCTCGTTATTCTTTTTGCTTCCACCATTCACAAAGAAAACAGTGTTCATCCTCGAAGAATTGTAGTTGCTTAAAACATTTTGCAGTTCTCCCGTTGCATAGCAGGCGTTAAGATATTTTTTAACATGATTAATCGTTTCTGTCGGAAGATATTTATAAAAAACATGATATTGTGAAGAACCCGCTGCCTGCATTGCTTTGGCGATATTTCCTTCCCCGCAGTTATAGGCTGCCACTACCGTTACCCAATTGTTGTATTTTTTGTAAAGATTGGTTAAGGAAGTTACGGCCGTTTTGGTACTTTTATATAAATCCGTTCTGTTTTGTTCCGTGAGTCCGTATTGATTGGCATGAGCAGTCATAAACTGCCAAACACCTACAGCTCCGGCTCCGGAAGTAATGTTTCTGTCAAAATGAGATTCTATAAGCGCCAGATTTCTCAGATGTCTCGGTAATCCTTTTTCGGCTAAAGAATACTCAATAAAATCAACAATATCTTTATTGGCATTAATAATATTTTTGTATTTCTTCACACTGCTTCCCGAAGTATCGGAGGCAGAAAGAAATTGTGCATTCATTACATTTGAAAACAAAAACACGACCAATACCTGTAAAATATTCTTGTAATTTGGTTTCATTGTTAATATTTTTTAGATAAAATGTCAAAAAAAAGCAAAAGGAAATTGAAATTATCCCTTTGCAATTTATTTTTTAATCTACTTTCCAGCTTAGTTTTTCTTCTTCTGCATTCCAGTCTACATGAATCGTCTGTCCGGCTTTCACTTCCTCTCTTACAATCATTTTAGAGATCGGTCTTGCCAGCTGAGATCGGATCACTCCGGAAATCTGTCTTGCTCCGTATTTGCTGCTGAATCCTCCCAAAGCCAGGTTTTTCACCGCTTCATCACTGATTTCCAAGGTCATTCCTAATCTTATCAATGAAGTATGAAGAGATTTTAACTGAATATTAAAAATTCTCTCTGCAATAGATTCCGTGATCGGTGCAAAAGGAATAATTTCCGTAATTCTCGCCAAAAACTCCGGTCTGAAACGCCCTGAATTGGACATAATCTGCATTAATGAATTCGATTCCGGTATTTTTCCTTCCTCAAACTGCTTTACGATTTCCTCGCTTCCTATGTTTGAAGTAAATAAAATTAAGGCATTGCTGAAATCTCCTTCTTTTCCAAGCTTATCATGAACCTTTCCTTCGTCCATGATTTGTAAAAATACATCAAAAACAGAGTGATGCGCTTTTTCAATTTCATCAAACAACACCACCGTATACGGCTGTTGTCTGATTTTATTCACCAACATACCCCCTTCCTCGTATCCTACATATCCCGGAGGCGCACCATATAAAAGTGCCGCTGAATGTTCTTCTTTAAACTCGGACATATCGAAACGAACCATCGCTTTTTCGTCATTGAAAAGCAGTTCTGCCATAGATTTTGCCAATTCCGTTTTCCCTGTTCCGGTAGGACCTAAAAGGAAGAACGAACCGATTGGCTGTCCGGGTTTATTTAATCCGCTTCGGTTTTCAACGATTGCATCTGAAAGGATTTTCAAGGCATGATCCTGCCCTACAACCCTGTTCATCAACAGGCCTTCCATATTCAGTAATTTTTCTTTTTCCTGAGCCTGGATCTTACCAATCGGGATGCTTGTTTTGGCGGCCATTACCGCTGCCAGTTCCAAACGATCTACCTTTTCTCTCTTTACTGATGCGTGTTGTAAAAGTTCAGCGTATGTATCTTCAATGATTTTCTGAATCTGCTCAACCGGCATAGAATTGTCAATTTGCGGCTGCTCACTGAGAGAACCCCACAAAATCGGACTGATTTTATCTCTCAGTAAATTATACGTCCAGATCAATTCATCCGCTTTATCTTTTTCGTCTAAAAATTCTTCCTGTAGAATTTCGTCATATCTTGTTTTCCAGCTTTCCAGTTCTTTTTCCGAAAGCTCGTCCAGCATTTTGATTGCGGCCATTGTTCTGTCCAGCAAATCGATCGCTGCATCCGGCAATTTTTTACCTTTCGCATATCTTTTTGCCAAACGTACACATTCCGGAAGAGCCGTTTTTTCTACTTCAATTCCGTGGTGTTTTTTGTAACCTTCCAGCAAAACGTCGATCATTTTAACACAAGTTTTTTCATCCGGTTCGTTTACTGTCAACACTTCAAAACGACGATTGAAAGCCTGTTCCGGCTCGATGATCTTTCTGTATTCTTCCTGAGTTGTGGCTCCGATTACGGTGATCTCACCTCTTGCCAATTCAGGTTTCAAAAGATTGGCAACGTTTCCAATGCTTCCTTTCGGATCGAGAAGGGTGTGAATTTCATCAATAAAAAGAATCGCTTTTTCGATCTTTTTACATTCATTGATTACTTTTTTAAGACGATCTTCAATTTCACCTTTATAAGAAGTTCCGGCCAGTAAAGCTCCTGTATCCAGCTCTAAAAGTGTTCCGTTTTTCAACATATCAGGAACGTTTCCTTTGGTAATTTCGATGGCAAAACCTTCTACCAAAGCCGTTTTTCCAACTCCGGGTTCTCCGATGATAATAACGTTCGGCTTACTTCTTCGGCAAAGAATTTCAACCAGCATTCTTAGTTCCTTATCTCTTCCGATAATGTTTTCCAGCTCGCCTTTTCTTGCCTGAGCCGTCCTGTCTACACAATAATTTTTAATAGAAGGAAAAGAATTATCAGAATACTCTGAGCCGTTTGAAAAAATTGAAGAAAATTCTCCGTTTCCCGAAATTTCGTACGGAGTATCTTTCCTGTATAAATTGAAAATCTCATGTTCTCTAAGAGGCAGAGATTTAAGCTGTTGTAATGTAAAAGCAACCTGAGGCTTTACAATTGCCGTTAAGACACAAACAGGAGTAATTTCGTCTAAACCTAATTTTAAACGAATATCATCCGCTTCTTCTATGATATTATCTACGAACTCATCTTCTCCTACCTCATCCGGAAGATGCGTGGTTTTCGGATAATCTTCAATACGCACATCTGCCCATTCGTAAAAATAGCCCGGATCTTTGTCGATGCTTTTTAAAAATTCATTAAGGCCAATATCTTTATGCATTAAAGCCCGCAAAATGTGCGGTGCGCCGTATGTCGCATTGTAATTTTCCCTCGCAATCGACTGTGCAATATGAAAAAGCTGCTTTACTGTCTCGTTGGTTACTAGTACTCCCATCTTGTATTTTTATCAAAAATTAATATTATATCCGATTTGGTGGTAATCACCGATCATATTTTCGCTAAACCTCAGCAAAAATTAATCCATAATTGACTGAATTTTTATCATTTACTAAGATATTGGTTTTTTTCCAGAACATAAAATATGTCTAATAAAAGTGAGATATATAATTCTATTTAAAGCATAATAAAAATTTTAATCAGATATATTGATAACGGTAAAAAAAGACCGCCTTATGGGGACAGTCTTCTTTCTTCTTATGAATTTTAATTACGTGATTTTATTAACTTGAAGGCCATAGACCTGCATACTTCGAATTTCCGTAGTCGATTGTTTCTGCGCTTACGATGAAGCTGATCAACATACTGTTTTCGTCTACCGCGTCAAAATCAACTTCGTGCTGAATTACATATCCGTTTTCCCATGTAAGGGTAATCAAAGTACCTTCTTCGTGAGATTTGTTGAAAGTGATTTCGCCTGTTGTAGGCTTGTATTTTCCGTTTAGTAAGCTTTCTAAGATATCAGATTTTTCAGTAGCTTCTATAGTAACTTTTATAAGCGCATTGGATGGGTCTGAAGCCACTCTTCCGGAAACGTCCGTAGATCTTGATACGCTATAATTCAGCTTTAATAATTTCTGGCCTTCGCCTCCATTGAATTTTAAGATTCCTCTTGAATTTCCTGCCATGATTGGTAAATTTTAATCGTTAATAATATTTTGTGATTCAGTGATTGTCTTGCAAAGATAGGTGGCCTGGTTTCCTCCCGAAAGCTTTTGAAGAGCAATCTCATATTTTGTAGTAGTTCTACGATTTGATGTCGTAATTCTACGACAAATGATTTAACATTTATTTAACAAACCTTTATTTATCGTGCTTTATGACAACTCCTTTACCGAAAAAAAATTGGTACTTTTTACACCATATTGAGAAATAAAATACTTGATTTCTATATTTTTAACCATCCCGGTTTCCGTTGAGACAACATATTTCCCATGAAAATCAATTCCGGGTTGAGGCTGAATATTGTGCTGAAGTGTAATTTCGTTGGTATACTTTTCATCTTCCACTCTCTGTATTACCTCAATTGGAATATTATCTTCTCCTATTGTTTGTTTAATGAATGATTTTCCGTTTTTAAATTCATTTCGCAAAGAAGAGAAATACGTTTTGATAAAAATATCCTCTTTCATTCTCTGATCAAATAATTTCTTATCCAGAACAGCAAATTCAAATTCATCAAGGTAAATTTTGGCATATTTATCCGGAAAAAGATCAGACAAATTTTCCCTGATACTGCCAAAGCTGGCAATGGTTTCTTCTTTCAAACCCACATTCATGACCTCTCCTTTTTCATTGGTTTTGACGACGATCGGGTTCAGGGCTCGGATTGATGCTGCGGCAATATCATTCATCATACTTCCATGTTCAGTCGAAAAATTATTTTTAAAAAGATGAAATACATGAAAGTTTTCCTCTTTTGCTACCCATTTTAGCGAAACCGTGTACAACAGAATATTGTTTTTCTTATCCAATTCAGTTTCTTCAATTTCGGTATTCGTTACTGAAAATATCTGACTGAAATTTTCAGGTTTGAAAGGCAGTTCAGGATTCAGCTTGGGATCTTTGAAAGGCGCATCATTTCTGCTGTTGTATTCTTTGATTGTTTTACTATCCGGAATCAGAAGTTTTTTTCTTGGAATAAGCCTATCATGAATAATATCTTCTTTCGCACAATGCAAATTGTGAAATTCTTTAAGGTATTTGGGATTTTCAAGATGAATTTCTTCAGATATACTTTCCAGTGTTTCTCCGGAAAGAATAAAATGAACGATCATATATTTTTGTTTTTTGGATCAAACCAAATTAATCTAAAATTTTTACTTTACAAAATAGTTTTATGTGTATTTAATGCTGAAATATTAACAATTGATAAAAAATTTTTAATATTAATTTCAAAGGTTTTTAATTTTAATCATAAAAAAATCAGCACCCGTTTTCTGGATGCTGATTGTATGTTTTGTCATTTATTTTTGCTTGGTAAATTCCAAATATTTATCGCCGCACTGTATAAAATGCTCAAATTCGTTCATCGAATTGCCATAATTCTGGATAGTAATTTTGTCCCCATCATACAATCCGCCGATTTCACCCATTGAGATGGTAATCCCTTCCATCGCTTCCTCTTCTACTGAAGCATTTCCTGAGGCAATGATCTTAGATTGATCCAAAATTTTAAAGCTTGGTTTATCATTTACATTTTTGATTTCAATTGAAAATATTCCGCCATCACATGTTTTTGCAACATATTTTCCTTCAATAGCGTTTTTCAAATTAACATCCTTTGGATTTTTTTCACCCGTCTGATTTTCGTTGGCAGAATCTTTTTCTACAGGATTTGTTTTTTGAATTGATTTTGCACTGTCATCAACGGTTTGAGAGACCACAGCAGAATCTTTTACATTTTTCTGATTTTTGTGTTGATCTTTTTTACAAGAAAGTACAGAAAGTCCCGCCAAAAGGCAAAGACCGATAATATTACTTTTGATCATAAGGTTTTTCCTTTTTTAATGTAATTGCTTTTATCAAGAGCAATGCCAAATTTTATCAACTAAAAATACCATAATTTTTTAATCAAAAAATATTTTCTGTAAAATTAATTTCAAAAAAATAAAAAGAGGCTGTGTATGAAAACACAACCCATTAATTTTAAATATTACTGCAATAAATTAAGGATAATAAACTTTCACAACTTTCCCTAATTTGTAAACTTCAATTTTATCAACAGGTCCTTCAGGGGAATAATTCCATTCGCCGTCTTTCAAGCCATTGACGTAATTTCCGTCTTCAATAATGTTTTTATTATAATCGATTGAATATTTTTTCTCGATCCAGTATCCGTTTTTCACATGATTATTTGTGCTTCCTTTCAACTGATATGCAAAATCTTTTGCTTCTTTGCCCCATTTTTTATCAACTGTCGGTGTATCAAAATAGTCTAAAAAAGTTCCGTCTTTCACCTGAAATTGCAGATTTTTCAAGTCCTGTCCTTTCAAAACCACCTGAACTTTGTCGCCTTTCACTTCAGCATATCTCTGATAATTTTCTTCAGATTTCAGATCTTCAAAAACGATCATGCTGTTGTAAGGTTCGGTTGAAGTTTCATTAACTAATAATATACATTGATAATTGCCGTCTTCATAATTTATTTTCGTGTAATAAGATTTAAACGGAACATTATTAATCATGAAATTTTTATAAGGATAGAACTGTAATAAAGTATCATTGGAACCCACAAAAATATCCCACATATAAGGCCTTTCCACCTCTCTCTGAAAAGAATTTTTTAAGATCTTTTTTAATGATTTTATGGTTTCTTTGTCTTCAATCTTCTTCCCAACAGCATTTTGATCTACAGAATTAATGATATAAGAATCCGGTGTTTTTTCCACAACCTTTACTGCCGCAATACCTTCATTTTTTGAAGGAGCGGGTGTTTCCGACTTACAGTTTTTAACTTGAAATAAAAAAAGCAGGCAAAAAATAAACTTCATTTTAAATTTCTTTTAAAGTTGGTGCAAACCCTTGAATATGCAAGTGGTCGTTGTGATTTTTATCTTTGTCGTGGGTACAGTGATTCAGGATTTTTTCACTTTTTTCACCATAATTCTGGGACAGCATACTCTTCCAGCCAAACTTATACAAAGCATCGTTGAAGGTATTCTGTCTCGTCTCGTCCAGTCCTTTCCAGCCGGTGGCTTCATCATCGTTGAAAAGATCTGTCATTCCGCCTTTTTTATCGGTTCGAAGGTATCTTAAATCTCCATTCATCCCGTTTTTATGGGACTTACTACCACCTACAGATTCCCCTTTTTCATTACTGAAACCGTTGAATACGAAATCATCGTAGTTGCATTCTAATAACGCGCCAAACAACGCAGCCATCGTAACATCGTTCATATAATAACGAACCGTATTGATAGTCATTGTAAAGCCTATGGAGTCCTTTTTGTAGGTATGTTTTACGTTTCGGACATCAATTAAATAAATATTTTCGGTGTCTTTTCCGAGCTTGTCTTTGTAAACTCCGCCGTAATTTTCTTTTACTTTTACCAATTTATATTTACCCAAATCATGAACATTTCCGGCACTGTCGTGATAGAAATATGCCGCCGATTCTCTTTTTTCATTTTTATATTTATACTGGATCTCTCCCGTACTTTGGATATGATACTCCACATCGGCATCACCTATGTTGGTAGCCTGACATTCATCGGTTTTTAAAACTTCTTTTATTTTTGCTAAAATCGTTTCCCTTGCAGCAACGTCGTTGGTAGAGCCGTGTACAAGCCTTGTCACTTCTTTAAAATCACCTTTATCAGCCACCGTGTTCAGGTCTTTTTCGCTGCCGTCATTTAAGAGAACTCCGTGTTTCCAGTACCATCCTGCGGAACGTGTCGTAAGGTCAAGGTCGCTCAGCAACAGATCCGGATCGGCTACCAGGTCTTTTCCGGCATACTCCCTGAATCTTCTGTATCCTTTTTTTCTTGTGATCTGGATAAGGCCTCTTCCACGGTATTTATAACCGTCTCCACTGGCTTCATCTCCGTTTTCTGCGATATTTCTGTAGACATAATTTCCCAGTTTTTCAGGACTTTT